>JBOICY010000345.1:0-5123 GCA_050740335.1 Methylococcales bacterium
CTCGGGCACTTGCCAGCCGAGCGCCTTGGCGGTAACGGCTAGTTCCAGCGGACCTGCCGCGAAAAACATCCATCGAAAATAGGTCGCACGAGCAGGATGACTTAGCGGAGGAAGCAGGTTTTTCTCCGGAAAACGATCGGCAAGATAGGCACATATTGCAGCCGTTTCGGTGACTAAAATGCTACCGTGCTTGAGAGCTGGAACCTTGCCCATAGGATTCACAGAGAGATATTCGCTGCTTTTCATGGCTGACCCGAATTCGAGCCAAACCGTTTCATAATGCAAGCCAGTCTCTTCAAGCATCCAGTGGGCAATGCGCCCGCGTGACTGTGGATTTGTATAAAACACCAAATCGTTCATTGTGAGATTTCTCCTGGCAATTCTCATTTTAAAAAAATATCCTCGCAGCTTGGGTTGAGCGGTAGCGAAACCCAACGTTTGCGCTCAATTGCAGGCCGAGTTGTCGGGTTTCGTTCCTCAACCCGACCTACCACTACTCCTTCGTATCAAGAAAGCTCAGTTTCGTAGCCTCGATTTCGTTACACTTTATCGAGGCTATGCCTGCCAAGTTTCCTCGCTTATGGCTTTCTGGTGTAAATGATCTCCATCATCTTCATTTCCTTGCCGCCATGATGAGCGCCATACAGTTCAAATGTCTGGGTATTGTTATCAACAATCTTCCAAACCGCACGATGGGTCATGTACCCACCACCCGGCTCGGCGTGCTGGCCATTCAGCGTGATCGTCTTGCCATCCGCGCTTGCCGTACCTTCCATGATGAAGATGCCGGTACCCATGGTATCCATCCATATCGAAACATAGCGTTTGCGAATGTTGTCGTAGGCACTGATTCCTATCCCTGTGTAAGGCTGTCCCATCATCTGGCCATTCCATTCCTGCTGGAGAAAGCGCCCGTCCAGCAACATCTTCATTTCGACGGTACCTGTAGATTCTACGGGCGCAATGCCTGGCTACATCCATTCCTTGGTTTTAGTTGTCCAGCTTCCCGCGAGACTGGCGAACAGTTTATGAGGTTCACCGGGCGTGGCCAGCTTCGTATAGAGTGCCATCATGGCCTGCGGATCCATAGGTTGTTCTGCCTGCTTGTCCTTCGCGAAGGCGACGGATGTCATCAGCGCAGCACAAAGAGTAATGAGAGTAAGTGGTATGATACGCATGGTATCCTCCTTATATGGGGCAAGTGGTGTGTAAAAAAAGTTTGTTGAGGTTTGCTGAAGGCTTATCAGGCATCAACGAGTATGTTAAAGCCGCCAAAGATCATGCGCTTACCGTCAAAGGGCATGGGATTGGTCTGCGGTGACAGCCGCGGGTCGGCCATGGCTTTTTCCATGCCTTGGTCGCGCACTTCGCGTGAAGGCCAGACAATCCAGGAAAATACGACGGTTTCGTCTTCTTTACATTTAACCGCCATTGGAAACGAAGTCAATTTGCCTTCGGGCACATCATCTCCCCAGCACTCGACTATTTTTAATGCACCATGCTCTTTGAAGACGACAGAGGCGGCTTCGGCAAGTTTTCGGTAGCTTTCTTTATTTACCGTGGGGACGGGGATGACATAGCCATCAATATAGTTGCTCATTTTGGTTCTCCTGATGTTGGGAAGATTTTTAAACGACTGGCATAAAGCTAAATGGTCTGGCGGTTAGCCATTAAATTCGCTCCAGATCTTGTTTGAGCTTACTTTTCGGCCAGAACTTTCAGATTGGCTAAACCTTCTTCATACTTGGTACCCACCATTTTGTCCATACTGGAAAAAATACACATCACCTTTGACAAGAAAGGGCTGGAACCAAACATGGCTTGCGTCACCTTTGTGGAATCGCCCTGCGACTCAAGCGTAAATTCAATGGTATTGTGCCCTTCAAACGGTTTGATGAAATCTATTTTAAGCACCACTTTGGAGGGTGAAGCTGATTCGATGATTTCCATCCGCCCTTGACCAATATCTTTGTTACCGTCCCACTCATAAACCGCACCTATGCCATCGCTGGCTCCGCTAAAAGTGGTTTTAGCTGAAGGATCAATCTTTTCCCAAGGCGACCAATTTTTCCATTGGTGAAAATCGTTGATCAGTGGAAATATTTTTTCTGGAGGCGCTTTCATGCCGGCACTACGTTCAACACGGAAAGTATCTGGCCTGGTCGCGGCATAAATGAGAACGGCGACAATCAATACTACGATGATGATGGCAATGATCTTAAACATAAATTTCTCCTGCGCGGGATTGAACTATGAGGGTGAATTTAGCCGCATCCTTTCAGCGCCGCCGCTTGCATCTCGTCCAGGCTCACATCGCGAACATGCGTGGCGACCGACCATTGATGCCCAAAGGGGTCTTCAAGCATGCCGTAGCGGTCACCCCAGAACATATCGCCCATCGGCATCCTGATCTTCGCCCCGGCGTTGACAGCCTGCTCGAAGACCGCATCGGCATCTTCAACCTGTAAATGGATAGAGACAGACGTACCTTTAAGCGACTTCGGCCCGAGGGAACCCCAATCCGGCATTTCATCGGCCAGCATGACCGCCGAATCACCTATTTGAATGCAGGCATGGATGAGTTTGCCCTGCGGACCCGGCAGACGAATCATTTCAACGGCATTGAATGCCTTTTTATAGAACTCGATAGCATCGGCGACACCGGCGCAAACGATATGCGGTGTTACTGTGTGCATCAATTTGGAAATTGGCTTTTCTTGTTGCGTGTTCATCGTAATTTCTCCTGGTGGTTTCGGGTCAGGAGCCGAATTTCTGGGCGAACATCGACCTGATATACCCCGGCTCCTGCTTATTAATCGAATGAGTCTTTATGAAATCGACACTTCATACGATGTTATTCAATCCTGGACGTGCGGCGGCTAATTCTTGCCGGCCTCCAGTTCACGAAAACGTTCGACAGCCTCACTTTGCTTAAAGTCTTCCAGTTCGAACAACTGGCGCACTTCGATTTCAGCTTCCCTGCCATCGCCGGCAGGATTGGGAAAGCGTTTTGTCCATTCGAGGGCTTCTTCCTTCGACTTGACCTGAATCATCGTGTAACCGGCGATCAGCTCTTTCGTTTCGGCGAAAGGGCCGTCGATCATGTTGCGCTTCTCGCCGGAATACTGGATGCGCCAACCCTTCGAGCTTGCTTGAAGCCCGGAGGCATCGAGCAACACGCCGGCTTCCGCCAACTCCTCGTGGAACTTGGCCATGGCAGTAAGCAGTTTCTCTTCAGGCATGACCCCAGCTTCAGAGTCCTTGGTAGCCTTGACTATAATCATATATCGCATTGTTGTACCTCCTGTTGATTAGAGTCATGAGTTTATCGGTAATCATCGCGGCTGCTGATCGGGCGTTAATTCCCGGACAGGCCGTATTTCAATGCTGCCTAGACGCGCTGGTGGAATCCTGATCGCGAGCTGTATAACCTCATTCAGATCACGCGCATTTAACAGATAAAACCCGGCCAATTGCTCCTTGGTTTCGGCGAAAGGGCCGTCGGTGACTGACGCTTTGCCATTACGTACGCGTACCGTGGTGGCGGTATGCACCGGGTGTAGTGCATTACCACCCAAGTAGTGCCCGCTTTCTCGAAGCCCCTCGCCACAAGCTATACACTCTCCGTTGAGAGCATCCCATTCGTCCTTGGTCATGGCATTAATGGTCTTTTCTTCGTAGTACACAAGGCAGAGGTATTTCATGTGGTCTCCAACAGTTTGTTTTATCTACAGTCGTTTGGCATAGCCTGAATTCGACAAAATGTTTATCCGACTTCTCGAACTTTCGAATTCGTCCTTTATAGGCAGTGGTCGCCGTTTCAGTCGCTTGTGGCAAACCCGAGCGCACGAATTGTCCGGGCATCCTCCGCGATCGGTCGAAGCTCTACGCAACCGATCCCTGCGCCAGGGATTCGCGACGCCACTTGGATCGCTTCGTTCAGATCTCGAGCCTCGATGACGTAGTAGCCGCCGAGCTGTTCCTTGGTTTCCACGTAGGGTCCGTCGGAAGTTGTGACTTTGCCCTTGCGAACCCTGACCGTAATTGCGGTTTGCGGCGCCAACAACCGGTTGCAATCGACAAAGTGACCGGTCTTTCTGATGTCTTTGGTAAACTCGCTGTATTCCTCATAGTGTTTTTCTGCATCGGCCTCCGGCATCTGTTCCATCACGGTCTCGGCACAGATCAGACATAGGTATTTCATGACTCGCTCCTGATTAATAGATGGAAATAATTGATTACACCCTGTTGTCGATTGACAGAGACTGAAATCGACAACGGACTGATTAATTTTGCAGTTCGGCCAGCCGCCGTTCCAGAAAACGGCGCTCCGGTTCCTGCTTGGTAAGATTGAGTGCTTGTTGGTAAGCCGTTTTTGCTTGTTCGATCCTCCCGAGCTTGCGATAAAAGTCCGCTTGCGCCGCGTACGCCAGGTGATAATCTTTGAGTTCGCCTCGCGCGAGCAGGGCATCGACGAGCGCAAGGCCCGCTTCCGGCCCGTCACGCATGGCCAAAGCCACCGCGCGATTCAATTCAACTACGGGCGAGGGATTCGCGTGTAACAACAGATCATAAAGACCGATAATTTCAGCCCGGTCGGTTTCGCCGGGGTTGGGGGCTTCCGTGTGAACGGCGGCAATGGCGGCTTGCAGCGTGTAAGAACCGAAACTGCGCGAGTGGAGTGCATGTTGAATCAGCCCTGAGCCTTCTACAATCTGTGCATGGTTCCAAAGCGAGCGATCCTGCTCGTCCAGCAGAATCAAATCGCCATTCGGTGAGGTACGCGCGGCACGGCGGGAATCGTGCAACAGCATCAATGCCAGCAAGCCTGATGCTTCGGATTGTTCCGGTAACAGTTCGATTAAGAGCCTGCCAAGACGAATCGCTTCGCCCGAAAGATCATGCCGCGTCAGATCACTGCCGGCGGATGCCGAATAACCTTCGTTAAACACCAGGTAGATGACCTGCAAAACCGCGTCCAACCGATCGGGCAAATCCTCTTGAGCCGGTATCTCGTAAGGAATATTCGCATCACGGATTTTGGCTGTGGCGCGAACACTGCGCTGGGCTACGGTCGCCGGTGCGGCAAGAAACGCACGGGCAATTTCTTCGGTGCTCAGGTC
>JBOICY010000346.1:0-3793 GCA_050740335.1 Methylococcales bacterium
GCTGCCCCGAGGGGTGGCAAGCCACCGCTGCCCGCACCCACCACCCCGCCCAAGCGCCCGGTCTGGCCACAGCGGGTGAATGACCTGTCGACCTCTCGCCAAACGAAGCCCACCGGCCTTTCTCTTCAACGACGCCGATCGAAACCCCGCGCGGCCTCCGGACTTGGGACGGGACTTCTGCGGGTTGGTGGACTGCGGAGTTTCCAGTGTCCACTGGCCGCGTCTGTCAGGAGCCCACCGAGACTGGAGAAACCAACCCTCAACAGTGCTGGTAGATTGCGTTTCGGCGTCCGGGATTGCGATAGCCTTCATGGTATCCACCAAGCCTGATTTCATTTTCCAACCGGACGGTCTAACGTCAGAATTAACCGGCTGGCGCGGCTTTATCGCGCCAGTCCGTGTTGAATGAAAAGTTAGGCATTTAATTCGACCCTGGCCCCTTTAATTTGGCCCCACACCGGCTTTCATGCTCGGGGGCGAACAGGAAGCCGATCATGAGGGTTAGGCAGTTAAGGAAAATAACCGAGCGCTTTCGGGACAAAGCTTGCCACCATTAGCACTCCAAGAGCATCCGGAGAAGCTGCCTGCGCACAGAGGTCCCTTCACCGTTCCCAAAGCCGAGGATATCCTGCCTGATGGAGAGCGGAACTTGGACACCGCAGCCGGCGGCGGTGAAGCGGAGGCTCATCCCGCCGACGTGTACGAAGCGGGCTTGATGACAGGGGCGCGGATTGCCATCGACGTCCAGGTCGATGGCCCAAAGCATGTAGTAGCCGGGCGGGGCAACGGACGGGTCAGGTGGGGCCACGACGGACAACCAGTCGTCGTCGGCAACTGTGAACTCAAGGTCGACGTAACGTTGGTCGCCGTCGAAGGCGTGCGTGACCGTGCCGTTGCGCATCAGGGCGACCCGGCGAATGCCACCGGCTCCAGGCACATTAACCGAGAACGTGGAACGGTAGGTCACCGCCGCCGGGCTCTCCTCGATCCGCGGGCGGGCGACCTGGCCCATGTAGGGCGGGCGGTACAGCTCGATGCGAAGCTCGAGTCCAGTGCCTACACCGTTGGAACCTGCGGTCCACACGGCCCCGTCGGGAAGGAGGAGGGCGGACGAGTGGTAATGGCGGCGGACGGTCGCCCGCTCCACATGCGTCCATGTGCCGGTGCCGGGGAGGTAGGTGGAGCTGTCCCAGTCGATCCCCGGGTCGTACATCTCTCCCCGGCGCACGGCCCCGGCCTGCCGGACCCCGTCGTCGCCGTCGGTGGCGGTGCCGCCGGTGACGAAGACCTGGCCCGTCGGAAGGAGTACGGCGCAGAGGTGTTGGCGGAGCGGCGAACCGTCGAGTGCACGTGGACCGGTCGGCTGCCACTGTCCGCTAGCGAGGTCGATCCGCTCCGGTTGGGAACCGCCGCACACCAGAATTCGCGGCTGGTACCCATCGCCATGGAGCAGCGGCATAAGGACCGATGTCGCTGGGCTGCCCGTAGCGTAAAGGCCGTCGACGTCGGTGTGGGGGGTAATCGGGTCACCCACGAACGTCCCCGCCTGCGCGTCGAACCGGCGGTTGAACCCCTTGGACAGCGTAGAGAAGAACACGTCGCCGCCGGGCAGGAGGTGCAGGCGCGGGTAGCTGTCGATGACGAACCCGGGATCCTGAGTCTCCGCAGTTTCCGCCGTGAACAGCGTCCATGTGCCGCTAGCCGCCGAGTAGCGCTCCGGGGTGTTGTTGTTGTGCCGTTCGTTGGAGGGGCTCGGGTACTGCTCCCGCCGGTCGGGGTGCCCCCCACGGCCAGGATCCGGCCGTCGTGCAGGGTGACGAGGGTTGGATACCAGCGGCCGCCGGAGTTCGGGTTGCCATCCGGGTCGAGGTTGAGATCGGCGGTGGGCGACCACGAGGAGCGCCGGTCGTCGAAGATCCAGCAGCCGCGCTCGCCGCCGCAGCGCATACCGGCGGCGTGGACGTGCTGCTCCTCCTGCTTGGGCTCGCCCTCCTCCTCAGGCTCGCACGCCTCCTCGGGCAGCATCCCTCCCGCCACCAGCAGGCGGCCGTCGGGAAGCCACGCCTGCCCACCGCAGAAGATCTTCGTCCAGGGCCGCTGGCCCTCGGCGGGCGTGAACTCCGGGATGTTGGTGATCTGCGCGGTGTGCATGTCGTAGAGATGAGTGTCGTCGACGTCGTAGCCCCCGAAGTACAGGAGCTTACCGGTCGGGAGGAGGGCGGCATGCACGGCCATGTCCTTCGAATTGGCGACGACTATCCACGGGCACTCGGCCTGCATCTGAATGAGCCGTGTCTTGAGGGAGCCTTGCGATTCCGCGCCCACTCCGAAGTCTTGGACGAGCGAGAGTGGCGGGACCAAGTGGAAAGCCCGTGCTGTCAACCGCGTACTGAGCTGCATGGGGTATCTCCTATATTCTAAAGTTAATGGTGCGTTCACCTGGCAAACCGGTACTGCCACCGTGTACGGAGCGGCATGCTCCTCTACTCCTCGGCGCAGTCGGTGACTGGTGACTGAGTCGCCAAACCCCGGACAGCGCCGACCGACCTTCACTGCAGCGCGATCAAGATAGGAAGCAGGCCGGTGCCGGAGGGGAGTGCGCCGAGAGCCTTTCCGATAACCGCGCCGAACGCATGAGCCGCATCTCCGGCCTTCATGGCGTGCCTTGGCCTCGGCGAGGTCGTCAACAAATCTCCGATGTTGACCGCGCCGTAATCTGCATCCACTTTGCAGAATGTCCGCCCAACGAGGGCAATGGGTAGTGCATCTGTGACAGCCTTCTTTCGCCCGAGCACAATGCCAGGCCGGTAGGCGCCAGCACCGGCTACAACGCCTGCAACACGCCGGTCATATGCAGTCTGGCTGATCCGCAGTCGCGAATTTTCACCGATCACCATGACTGTCCCAGGCTCAGCACACTCGATATCCTCAATCGCAAAATCTTCTGCACAGTCAGCGTTCTGTAAAACTATGTCCCCTGTCCCGCCGTTCAGATGGATCGTTGCCTGCGCTGCCGTGCTGTTGTCGCCGCCAGACGCAAACAAAAGCACGTTGCCCTCCTCTCCGTTGCCGCCGACCCACATATTTGCGCCGGCCGCATCCAGATGAATGCGATCCGTTCCATCGTTTGCTCTTAGAACCACATCGCCGTCTGTTTCATTACCACCGGCGACTATGTTCCCAGTATCACTGTTGACCGAAATAGCCATTTGGTTGTTCTCCTCTTAGCACATGCAAGATAATTAAGCTTCGTTCTAACCAAGACTGTAATCTTCAGGGTCTTTGATACTTGCCGGAAAACCAGAGATACGACCACTAAATATTGATGGGCGAAGTAAATCACCCCCAATATTCTGTATGCCTTGGCCACTTCTTCCGGCAAATATCAAAGAGCCAATCTTCAGCCTTGGGAAATCGATGTTGTCTTACCGTTTCCTCCTTTGTCTTTTTATGGCCTAACGCGAAGCTGAGGGGCGCTGGCAATGGCGCTCGAAGAAACTGCTGCAGGTGGGAATCCCACGAAACTCGATAAAGCCACCCGCTTTGCCAGCGTCCCTCTCGAGCGTGATGTTAGGCCACCGAAGGTTAGAAAGCCATCCGCGCCTGCACCAACCACCAAGCGAAAGCGCCGGAAACTGGCCACCGCAGGTGCAAGGACCATCGGCCCGGCACCGAACGAAGCCACCAACCTTTTCAACGGCGCCGATCGAAACCACGCGCGGCCTGCGGGCCTCGAACAAGGCTTCTGGGCATCGGCGAACCGCGGACTTCCCGATGCCCACTGGCCGCGCCC
>JBOICY010000347.1:0-9343 GCA_050740335.1 Methylococcales bacterium
ATGGGGTCCGCTTTAGATCTAAAAGCGGACAGTTTATTTGCTACAGAACCGGACATTTCTATTTGTTGCTAACATAGTCATGACAAAATCGGATTCTACGACGGCGGATTGTTTCCCCTCTCGACCGCGACGTCGATTCCGCCTAACGGTCGATCTCGCGCGGAATTCCGATTAATCCCTTCGTCAATCCAGGAGTTTGTTCGGCCACCAAACTCCCGGCGAGACCTTTGATTTCCAGAGGTATAATGGAGTACGATAACCTGCAGTGGTTTTGGTCCTGCAATGGCATACCGTATATCGACATGAAGACCAGCGCTTCAAGAACCTGTTCAACAATTACTCCTGGAGCCCTGTGGATGGGAGTGTCGAAACGCCGCGGTGGTGAACGATCCCCTTTCGGCGTGTATTGGGTTCGCGGCATTTATTTGGTTCTAGTACGAATTCCGTTTGCGCTCGCGATTTCGGTTATTGCCATGGCCGCGAGTTCCGTGACCATCGTGTTTTCGGCGTTGCTGTGTCTCGGCTATCGAATAATCTGGTACATGACCCGCGAGGGACGTCTTTATCGCCATTCCAGAAAAATGGAAAAGCGCAAAGAAAAAATCAGCAAAAAAGAGCGCATTCGAAGGGTCCAATTATCCCGGCGTCGCGATCAACAAAATATCGGAGAACTGATCTCGATCGTCCAGGCTGAGATGGACCGGTATAAGAACGAAATTATGATCGACGTCTCGGTACTCGCACGCATTCAGCTTCGAGACTGTAGGCGTGAACTCGATTTTGATACCGCCATCGAAATCTATCAATCCCTGAGCCAAACACAAGCGGGTTCGATCAATCAGCGCCTCGGGCGGCAGTTGGGCTTCCATCAGAACATCTAATAAACATGATAAAATCATTACTCTTTTCAGGTTGGCTCCTGCACTTCATCCGGACGGTTAATCCGGAAGACACGGAGTGGCATCGGAATAAACTGAACGAGATCGCGGCACTCAAGAGACAAAAACGGATCAACGAGGCCCGGATCGAACAGGACCTCGAACGGTTGAAAATACAATTCACGCAGGAATTGGTAAGAGCCCGGGAAAGAGAAACCCGGATTACTCAGGATTACAAAGAGTTTCTCGATACCATCGACGAGATGAAGATGCAGATCGTCGAAACTTTTCCGGACATGCCGAAAGCCCTGGCGCTGTTAATCCATCAGCATGCCAAACGGCTGATCGATGAGTTGTGGAACAATCCGGATGAACAGGCGCAGAAACTGTATCGCGCGAAACTCGCTGAATTTCTGAAGGTTGTTTTCGATGATACGAGTCAAACTGTTTTCGAGGACAAAAAGCCGAGGATACCGGAAAGAACCCTGAAGTTGATCGGCTGACGAGGCGTGTCGAGCGCGATCAGTTTCGACCGAGACCCCTTCCGGAGCGATGCTGCCGCCTCGCTCCGGGACTTACAATCCGGAAGCGATTCTTATTTCAGGGAGCGGCGGGTCTTCCGCTCCTGATTCGGTAACCCGGCAGCGGACCTTTCCGCGGCTCACGCCCGTTTTACTCGTTGTTCCGCCATCCCTTGGTCTCCCGATCGAACTTGCGGTGATCGGCGCGGACCGCTGCATGCCCCGGGATCGGGCCGCCCGGAAAAACACTGGCGCCCTTCGCGTCGCTAGTCGAAGGTTCGGACCGGTCCACTGCATTGCGATCCCTCGGCGGACCGGCTTTCCGGCCTGCCATGAGGTCGTCGATCTGCCAGCGATCAATGGTTTCCCATTCGAGCAGGGCCTTCGCCATTTCGTGCAGGATGGATATGTTTTCCTGCAGAATGGTTTCCGCATGCTCGTAGTTGCGATCGACCACTGAACGTATCTCTTCGTCAATCGTACGCGCCGTTTTTTCTGAAATCGATTTGGTCTGGGTCATTGAACCGCCCAGGAACGGTTGGCTCTGCTCCTCACTATAAGTCAAGGGACCAAGCCGTTCGGACAAGCCCCATTTGGTTACCATGTTGCGCGCCAGATCGGTAGCGCGCTCGATGTCGTTCGAGGCCCCGGTGGTCACTTTGTGCGCACCGAATATCAGTTTCTCGGCAATTCGGCCACCAAACAGGCTGGAGATCTGGCTTTCGAGTTTCTGCCGGCTCGCGGAATATTGGTCTCGCTCCGGCAGGAACAGAGTCACTCCGAGCGCTCGGCCGCGCGGCATGATACTGACTTTGTAGACCGGATCATGTTCCGGAACCAGACGGCCGACGATACAATGACCCGCCTCATGATAAGCCGTAAGCTTGCGCTCATCTTCGCTCATGATCAGGGTGCGGCGCTCGACGCCCATGATGATCTTGTCCTTGGCCTTTTCCAGTTCGGTCATTCCGACCGTCTGCTTATTGTTCCGCGCCGCGAACAGCGCGGCTTCGTTGACCAGGTTTGCGAGATCGGCCCCCGTAAAACCGGGGGTCCCGCGTGCGATGTATTTCAGTTCGACGTCATCACCGGCCGGAACCTTGCGCATATGCACATTCAAAATCTGCTCGCGCCCACGAACATCGGGAAGACCGACCGTGACCTGCCGGTCGAAACGGCCCGGTCGAAGCAAGGCCTTGTCCAATATATCGGGCCGGTTGGTTGCGGCAATGATGATGATTCCCTGATTGGCCTCGAAGCCGTCCATTTCGACGAGAAGCTGATTCAGGGTCTGTTCACGCTCGTCGTGGCCACCCCCGAGGCCGGCTCCCCGCTGCCGGCCGACCGCGTCGATTTCGTCGATAAAGATAATACAGGGAGCATGCTTCTTGGCTTGATCAAACATGTCCCGCACTCGGGATGCTCCGACGCCCACAAACATTTCGACGAAATCGGAACCGGATATGGTGAAGAACGGCACTTTCGCCTCGCCCGCGATGGCACGGGCCAACAGGGTCTTCCCGGTGCCCGGCGGGCCGACCATCAATGCGCCGCGCGGGATTTTTCCGCCAATGTGCTCGAATTTGCCCGGATCACGCAAAAAATCGACGATTTCGGCCACTTCTTCTTTGGCCTCTTCGACTCCCGCGACATCGGCGAAGGTCACTTTCATTTGATCTTGCTGTAACAGCTTGGCCTTGCTTTCACCGAGTTTCATTCCTCCGGAACCGAGGCCCCCGCCCTGACTGCGGCGCATGAAATAAATCCAGATCAGAATCAGAAACAGCATCGGAGACCAGGAAACGAAAACATCCCGTAAAAAGGATTGGCTTTCCGGCGGTTTGGTTTTGATCGCCACGTCATTGGCCAGCAAATCGTCGACCAGATGGGGATCACCGGGATTATAGGTCTCGAATTGAATTCCGACCCGGGTCTTCGCATGAACGGTGGAACTGTCGATTTCGACCTCGGAAATCTGTCCGCCCTGAACCAACTGGATAAATTCGGAATAGGGTTTGGATGAATCCGCCTGGCTGTGCGATCCTATATTGCCCATCATCGAAAAAATGACCCCTGCAATCACCAGCCACAACAATAACTTAAAAATCTTCTCTTTATTTTGCTTCAGAAATTTCACAAGCATTTCTCCGACGATGAGACCAAGGTATTCATCCCTGTCACTGTAAAAGTAACATGTAGGATGTGCTGAGGTACGAAGCGCATCTTCGCGATTGATGCGCCTCCCTCGCCGGCGCATCCTGCATTTCTTTCGTTTTCCGGGGCAATGCTCGGATTCATGAACATTAGATCAGCCTTGACTGATGAGGTTCGATCGCAAAACTGATTTTCCTTCCAGATCGAATCCAATCCGAGGGAAGTGTCACCGTTCATCCCGGATTGCCTGCAAAACGGTAGCTAAACCGCCAAGGGCTCGAACCAGTGTCTGATCTTTTTCAAAGCGCCGTTTTCAATCTGGCGGACTCGTTCCCGGGTCAATCCGAGCACCGCGCCAAGTTCCTGCAAGGTTTTTTCAGTATAAACGCCGATGCCGAAGCGCTCGCGAATCACATAAGCTTCCCGTTGGTTCAAACCACCGATCGCTTTTTCGATCAAGCCATTCAGGTTTTGCATTTCAACCTCTTCAAGCGGTTGGTTGAAAACCTGCTGTTCGAGCATGGACATTAAATCGAGATTTTCGCCGGCTTCCACCCGGGCGTCCAGCGAGGCAGTCTCCTGCGAAATGATCTCAAGCCTGCGCAAACCCGCCTCACTGATACCGGTCGCTCTGGCCAGTTCAAGCGCGCTCGGCGCACGGCCATGAATCTGTTTGAAAGTCTCGCGCTTTTTTCGTACCGTACCGAACTGCAGGCTTTGCCGATACGGTAAACGAACCGCGCGGCTGCTTCGAGCGAGATACCGTGACATGGCCAGCCGGATCCAATAGGTCGCATAGGTGGAAAACCGGAAACCAAGTCGGTACTTGAACCGCTCCGCGGCTTTTATGAGCCCTATATTGCCTTCCTGGATCAAATCAATCAACTCTTGCGGATCGGATGAATACTGTCGCGCGAGGTAAACGACCAGTCCGACGTGAAACTCGGCAATCCGGTTTCTGATTTTTTGCCATTCGCGGTAGAGCAGGGACGCTTCCCGCGCGATTGATTCGAATTCGTCAAAGCCGATCGCGTATAGTTGCTCAAAGCCGCCTTCAACCGATCCAGCCGCGCTGCTATTATCATCGCCAGCCAGACTCTTCAGGCTTTGTTTCCGAGCGTGCAACAGGGACTCGAGGCGCTCAACCAAATGCGCGATGCAAAGGGGTGTCAAAGGCAGCTTACAAAAAGTTTCGGATAAGGTAGCCCGAAGGTTCCGAGCACTTTCATGCAGAACCCCATGCTGCTGCGCGGCACGGTAAAGGTCAGCGAGGCATGTGGACATGACTCGTATCAACGCGGAATCCGGCGTACCTTGCGCGAGATCCGCAGGGGCGAGACGATCGTCGAATTCCTCATTGTCTTCGGCTTCCTCCAAGGAAACCTCATCAATCCGCCACTCGGCTGACGAGCCGCGGCAGTCGAATTCCCTTTCACTCCGATCCGTCCGGTTTGACGGGATCGAAGCCGGAACTTTCCGGCACGCTTCGAGCAGAGTCCGGGCGCTGCCTGGAAATCTTGAAAGGGTCCTGACCAGCGAATCCGATAGCTCCGACATGAGTACCTGAAAACCGTGTTCGTCCTCTGCATTCATGCTGTTCAGACGGCGAATCTCCGAGCAATAAATATCGAGAGGATTTTTGACTTCCGTTGATTCCGACGCACAAAAACTTGCCCCGGCCTGGTCGATGCGCCGGCCTTTTTCTGAAAGGCCCCGAGGATGGCCCGCTCCCTTCGCAGGCCGGCTCTGTTGAATTTGAATAACCAATGAATCCCCGGTCAAGGACCGTTGTGATCGGCGTACATTCTGTTCTTTTCGTACTTCGGTCCATTCATTCTGCAACGGGGCCTGGCATGCCCTTTCCGTCGCGGGATCGCTGAACGATAAATGACACCGGTCAAAATCGAAACCGACTTCGTAATCACCATCGAGTTTATCCATAGCCAGCATCAAACCTTGTATCAAGTCCGAACCGCTCGCGATTCAACCTGCCGCGGTTCGGAAAACTGTCCTGCGAAGCCTTCGGCCAATCCGTGATTTGCATTTCCCGAACCCGGCCCGGCCAATCACGAAACGGGTTTTATGAAGTATTCAACCTGCTCGATACATTAGGATTCGCCCCCGGTTCTGTCAATATCATGTCTTGATAAACAGTGTATTTTTGCTGCGGCATATTGTCTCACCCGGGTTTGATGGGGTCATGGTTTCGATGTAAAAGCAATGCCCGACCCAAAACTGAAATGCGTTCCGACGCAACACCGCAGCGTGCACCGCACGCGCCGTTTGACGCTTCATCGTGCACGCGGCGCGCCCTGCGGAATCAATGCGCTATGTTGTGTTTCCTGAGAGCGGTGGCTGAATTCAACAAGATCCTGACAGCCCGGGGGGAATGGCCTCAGAAATGGGGAACTCAATCAATGATCAAGGGGCTCCGCGGCCGGGGCCGCCCCGGTCAGAGAATGCTGATTTGAATTCCCTGCACCTGCCAATGGATCGCGAAATACTCGTTATCTTCGGTTTTCAAAACCCGGCATAAGAGGTTAGCGGCCACCGATGATCCCGATTCGGCAGAGGTAACTATCCTCGACTCAATCAAAAATCGGCCATCGGAAAGGTTCCATGCCTCATAGGACTCGTCGGGAAATTCGTAAGATTGGGAGGATTTACCGAGGTCCTCTTTGCAGGCCCGGTAGGCCACTCCGAGACCTGCGCGGTTTTTGGTGTCGGCGGACTCGATTTTGGAAAATCCGGACGAACTGAATTCGATCAGGGGATTAACGCCACCATACCACTCGGCCACGAGCAGATTGGCCAGATAGGCGATCGATACGAAGCCGACAAGTTTTATCAACCCGAGCAGCAGAGCGTTCAATTGATTCAACGGAGTTTTCATTGTGTACACGTTTCCTCGATCTTTAATCTTGAGGATATCCCGGCAATCATGATTGTCAAACAGCAGCAGGAATTTCCGGCTAACCAAACCGGTGCCGGAGGACTCAGGCTGCAGGGATCATAATCCGATCGCACCCTGATCATCGCGGTAAACCGCAATGACCGCAGGTCTGGGCGGCAGTTCGCTTTCGAAATCAGGCCAGCGGGTCGACGGATCGTCAAAGGATGAACCGTCCGCGGGATGCTGGACCGAAAGAAAAAAGGCTCGATTATCGGGCGCAAAACAGGGTCCTGTCGCTTCCGCGCCGAATGGCAGGCGGATGAACCGCCGCGTGATCGCGCGTCCCGGCCCCCGGGTGTCGCAGCACCAGACTCCGTCCGCCTCGCCGGATTCCTGGTTGCCGTCGGTGGCGATCCAGAGCCGCCCTTCGCGATCGAAGGTACAATTATCCGGATTCAGGAACCAGCCTTCCCGGCTGATGCCAACGGGATAGCGGGAAGTCCGTTCACGATCATCCGGATCACCCGCGAGAAGAAAAATATCCCACCGGAATTCGCTCAAAGTATGATCATTATCCGGCGCCATCAGGACCAGGATGTGTCCCGCGGTGTTTCCCGCGCGCGAATTGGCCCGATCGACCTGGCCTGCGCGGCGCTTACTGTTCTTGGTCAGCATGACAAAGACTTCACCGCTCACGGGATTCACCTCGACATCCTCGGGCCGATCCATCGGAGTCGCACCGACCAGATCGGCCGCTTTGCGGGTATCGATGAGTACATCGGCCTGGGATCGAAAACCATTCGCGTCGGTTAAAGGACCCCGGCCGTATTCGAGCGGATGCCAGTTCAATGTGCCGTCATCCTTGAATTCCGCGACCGACAGCACACCTTCGTTCAGCAGCAGGCGATTGTTCTCGCGGTCGCCCGGTCGATAGCGACCGGCGCTCACATAGCGATAAACATACTCGAAATACTGGTCGTCTCCCATATAAGCGACCAATCGACCGTCGCGGTTGGTATGCAAGGAACAGGCTTCATGCTTGAAGCGCCCGAGCGCGGTATGTTTGACCGGGATAGCATCCGGATCGAAAGGATCGATTTCCACGATCCACCCGACATGCAGCGGCTCCCGCGGATTCTTGGCCAGATTCCAGCGCTCATAGAACCGGCCCCAGTGGAAACGCGGATCATCGGTGAATTGAATGCCCAGTCGTCGATGATTCTCGGCTTCCACTCCCGCGTCCGGGGATCCGCAAAAATAAAAATGGAAGTTTTCTTCCGCGCTCAACAGCGTGCCCCACGGGGTCATTCCCCCGCCACAATTGGCATAAGTGCCGAAGGTGGCACAGCCACTTTTCGAATAGGGCGTCCGCAGACGAGCCGAGCCCGCGGCCGGTCCGTCCAGTCGTATTGGAGTCCACGGTGTAATCCGGCGGTTGAGTGCCGAATCACGACAAACCTTCCAGCGCCCCGCGACTTTTTCCAGTTCGACCAGCGATGCGCCCTGCGCGGCAATCTCGATATCCACCTGTGCCTTGCTCAGATCCTTCGGTTCCGGAGAACCTGGAAACATCAGGGTACTTTGGGTAAATTCGTGATTGACCAAGAGCATGGCCCGGTGATCCTGACCCGGGAAGGGCACGAATCCGAGGAAATCGTTGTTGTATCCGAAGCTCGCCGCCTGGGAAGCCGCGCTCTGGCAAAGCGGGTCGAATGGCCCAGCACCCGGCAAAACCGGATCTCCCCACCGGATCAGCACCTCCGGGCTATAACCCTCGGCAACCTCAAGATTCGCATCCGCGCCGCGCCGGACCTCGGGAAAGGTCAGAGTCGATCCGGAAGGCCCGACAATGGATCCCGGCAACGCCGAAACGGGCCGGTATAATGCCGCGCCGCCGAGTCCGGCCGCGAATTTGAGAATGTCGCGGCGACTGTAGCGTTGCGCGATGATTCGATCGAGCGCGGCATTCACTCGAACGCCCACGGATGCTCGCTCGTCGCGACCAGGATTAAAAGACTTCTGTATTTTCATATCGTATCGTCGAAAGGACGGCAAAACGTAATCGTATCCGATCGTTGATTATCCGGAAATCACGATCCTTTCCTGCGTGGAAGTCGAGGCCATCGCTTGGATATTTTCGAATAAGGGTATGACCGATCAATTACATTCGGTCGATTAACACGAATAGTCTTGGTGCGTTGATGCAAGTAACGCGGTGAAAAATCAGAGCGGCGGTCGCCACAAACGCGATAGCTCGTGGCAGAGGTAGCATGGCAAGGAATGCGAACCAAGCTGCAGATAATGTGTGCGGTGCGGATCGGGTAGTCAAGGCCGGTTTGGCCGCGGACACCGAACCCCCAAGCGTTCAGTTTCCACGGCCGGAATACCCGTCTCGCCGCTTTTTTGTTAGCGTTTCGCCAGGGAGGTGACCGTCGCGCTGAATAGATCGGACATCAATTTGCGGGGACCGTCCGCGGTGACCGTGAGTCTATAGGTCGCGGGCTGGATTTCCGGTGGCAGATTGACTACGGCCTGGTTCTCGGTGTGACTCTTAACCGATAGAATTTGGTCACCCAATCGGACAATCGGCGCGGAAGGTCCGAAATGATAGCCTGTAATGACTATCCCATTTTCATCGAGATTCATCGCCGTGCTGACTATCACCGGGGGCTGTACTGTCACCTTCCCGGCTTCTATGGCAAGGGTATTAGCGGACGGAAGAAACGCTGCCAGGACTAAAAACGATTTGAACCCTGAAATTTTCATTGTTATCTCCTTTGTCAATTGAGGTAGTTGCAAAACTCGAGACTTGAGTATAATTATCCCGGAATAGGGATATGAAATGGCGGCCATTTCTGGGATAATATAGTTTCTCACAACCATATCAACAGCCATGA
>JBOICY010000348.1:0-5325 GCA_050740335.1 Methylococcales bacterium
GCTTGCTCGTAACCGGTCATTCTCTTTCATGATTGAAATTCTCAAGGAACGTTATTATCCACCAATTCCCTTTAAATAACAGCTTCAACAACTTAATTCAAGGAAGTTATTTTTGACGAAATCCTAAGGAGTCTATTCTAAACCGAAGTTCCCGCAGGAGAAACAAGTTAATTTATTGATGTACATTTAAAAACAGGTTATTTCAATTTGCGGTTACTGGGAACATCCGGATGAGTTTCAAGGCTCGCGCTTGGATCGGGGCGGGTTCGGTATCTTGAACAAGGGAAGGGCTTTCGGGATCGGACTGGAGTCGGCAACGATGCCGGCAGCGGGTTCCCAATTCGGCGAGAAGTGTTGTGAAACTGTGAATGGGCAGCCCCCTGTGTCAGGATAGTTGTCGCTTTTTCTTTTCACCCCATGGGGTGAAAATTTTTTTTGAGGAGAAGCGAAAGATGAAGCCGAGCTATACCCAAGCGTTCAAAGAACAGGCTGTAGAAAAAGCACTCCTGCGGGGTCGCCGGAGTTTGAAAAGTGTGGCGAATGAGTTGAACATAAGCCACTGGACGTTACAGAACTGGTTAAAGAATATGCCTGGAGATGAATTAAACGCAAAACCGCCGCAATCAAAAAGACCCCGAGATTGGACGTTACCGGAACGTTTACAGGGGTTGCTGGAAAGTTATGGTTTAGAAGAGGAAGCGCTGCACGCGTACTGCCGGGAAAGGGGTTTATTCCCGCACCACTTGGCACAATGGCGAGCGGCGTTTAGTCGCGGTGAGGCCGGTCAGGAGGAGCGTTCTGAACAAAGGGAACGCAACGCATTGAAAGCAGAAATTCAACAGCTGAAACGGGAACTGAGCCGGAAAGAAAAGGCCTTGGCGGAATCGGCCGCGTTACTGGTGCTCCAAAAAAAGTTCCAAGCGTTCTGGGAGGAAAAGGGCGAATGACCAACCTTTCAGAACGCCAAATGATTTTGGGCGGGGTGGATGAAGCGGTAGCGAACGGTGCACGCTGGCATAAAGCCTGTGCCTGTTTGGGGCTATCCGTTCGCACGTTGCAACGCTGGCGATTAGCCGGGACGCTTCGACACGACGGCCGTTTGGATCGGGTGTACGAACCCCCGAACAAACTCAGTCCGGAAGAGCGCGCGCAGGTGCTTTCGGTGGCCAACCGTGCCGAATTCGCGCATTTGCCGCCGAGTCAGATTGTTCCGATCCTGGCTGACCGGGGCGACTATGTCGCCTCTGAGTCGACGTTTTATCGCGTGTTGCGTGAACACCACCAACTCAGCCACCGGCAAGCCAGCCGACCCAGCACGGCGAGGTCTCAACCGAAAGCCCTTTGCGCCACCGGACCGAACCAGGTCTACAGCGGCAGGATATTGCCCCTATCTGCCCGGTCCGGTGAAAGGCCTGTTCTTTTATCTGGTTCTGTTTTTGGACGTTTTCAGCCGCAAGATTGTCGGTTGGCAAGTGTATGACGCCGAACGCAGCGATTGGGCGGCAGATATCCTTCGCGATCTCTGTCGACGGGAAAACATCGTGCCCGATCAAGTGGTCTTACACGCCGATAATGGCGGTCCGATGAAAGGCGCAACCCTGCTGGCAACCCTGCAAGATTTGGGTATTCGGCCTTCCTATAGCCGGCCCGCCGTCAGTAACGATAATCCGTATTCGGAAGCGCTGTTCAAAACCCTCAAATATCGCCCGGAGTATCCCACACAGCCGTTTTCCGGATTACAGGATGCGCGCGACTGGGTGAGTCTCTTCGTCAACTGGTATAACTATCATCATCGCCACAGCGCGATTCAGTTTGTGACCCCGGCACAACGTCATAACGGATTGGATCACGCCTTCCTGAAACATCGAAAAGCAGTCTATGAAGCAGCAAAAAGAAAATATCCCCAACGCTGGAGCCGAGAGACCCGTAATTGGGAACGCCTCAATCGCGTTTATCTAAACCCGGAAAAAACAAAACCCGATGTCATGCGGCTGCCATTCAATGAAGCTGCTTAATTTAAATCCACGCGACAGTTACCTTGACAATTACCGGGATATTCATTAGGTATTGCATTTTTCAGCCTTCAACCTCTCATGCAAGGCTTCAATAATCCATGCTTGGCGAGATATGCGGACAGGCCTCCGCCGTTTCACGCTGGCGTCTATTTCTTGGAGCATATCAACCGGGAGGCGCAGGAGGACAGAGGAAAATTCCGGCTCGGCCTCCGGTTCAGGTTCGGTCGCTGCAACACTGCCGCCCTTGTTGATAAGGGCTTGCACCTTGGCTTCGTCGGGTTGCGGATTGGCGCGTGGTTTCTTGGTGATAGCCATGTTACAGCCTCATTGCCTGATGTTTTTCTGATATATGTTTAGTATTAAAAACATATTCGCATAATATCATAATTTCGTCGTTCGCCTTGGGATCGATAGGTTTGATTTCGGTGACGGCCAAGCCTTGCGCGGCGGCGTTGCTGAAGCCCTTTCGCGCCCCCAAGGGCGTGTCGATAAATAGAAGCGCCTCGGCTTCCTGTAAGGCTTCCCCGGCTTCGTCGTTGTCGTTGCCGCGAGGGTCGGCGCGATTCAGGAAGGTATAGGCCTTCAGTTCAGGATTGGCCGTCCGCATTTCCTCGACCAAGGCCCCGACCTTTTCGAGCGTCCACACGTCGAAGGATCGGGGGACAAATGGAACAATCGGCGCGTCGGCAACTGAAAGGGCGACGCGTTGGCTGGTGGTGTCCCTACCGCCCGTATCGATGATGATGTCCTGATATTTGGATTTCAGGCGCAAGGTTTCGGTTCGGACGGCTGCGCCCGTCAACTTGATGCTGGTGTAACCTGCTCCCCCTTTCCTGCGCTCGTTGCGAAGGTTGGTGAAGTCGGTGGCGGTTTCTTGGTCGTCGGCGTCGATCAGCAAAACGTCCTTGTCCTGCCCGGCCCGGATTACGGTAAGGTTGGTTGCGACGGTGGTTTTGCCAGATCCGCCCTTGATTCCTCTGGCAATGATTATCATGGTGATTTCCCCTAGATAATAAAAAGGTATGCGGAATATATCACTATGATATTTTTATGCAATCGGAAAGCTATCAGGGAAACCCGCCGAAGGCCTCGCCCCGGGCTGGTTTTAAGCTCGTAGCGACACCTGCGCGGCGAATAGCACCTGGCCTGGCCGCAAGCCAGGTTCGCTCGAAGCTTCCGGCGGGGATATTTAAGCCCAGTGGCAAAAATTTTTGTTGCACGGCAAGCTGCTCACGATCGCGTGCCTTGCCTGCTCGTTCTCCGGCATATGTCCTGCACAGACTTACAAAAGCTGCGGACAGTCCGCACCAGTCTGACGCGACCGGAAGGTGACATTGACTTCAACATCCTCATCGAGCTTACCGAGGATCATAATCATCCGATCGAGCGTGAACCGGCGAAGCTGTGTGTTGCGGATGCGCGAGAATTCCGAGTGTGAAATGCCCGTTAGTCTCTCGGCCTCGCGGGTCGAAAGTATGCGGTCATCGAGGACACGGATGATCTGCGCCGCGACAATAGCGCGCGCCTGCTCCAGTCCTGCATGAGGGCGTCCGAAGTCAGCAAAGACGTTGCCGCTGCCGCGCACCAATTCGATCTCGTCGTTCGTCATTGCATAGCCTCCTTCAGTCTCTTGAGCCGTTCGCGGATAAGATCGACCTCCGCTTGCGGCGTTTTGATTCCCGACTTTGATTTTTTCTGAAAGGCGTGGATCACCCAAATTTCCGCGCCGATCGTGACGGCGTAGAGCGTACGAAAAGCATCGCCACGATACCGGAGCGCGATTTCAAACACGCCGCCTTCAACGCCCTTGAACGGTTTTGCCTTGTCAGACTTGCCACCCTCGGCGGCAATCGTGAGCGCGTCGAGCATGTCGCTTTGCACATCTTCTGGGAATTCCTCGAAATCCCTGCGCGCTGCTTTCAGCCATGAAACCGGTCGCGTGTTCCTCATTATGTATATGTTGTCATATTTGCCACCATCGTGCAAGCGAATAAGGAATTTCTTCCCCGGTACGACGGGCACGCCCTGTCCAACAAACCAAGGTTTTTTAGACAAAGCGCGAAACCCAACAAATCCATCACTTGTGTGTCTAATAATGAGCCCATGAAATACGGCTATGCTGCGCATTGGCCGTTATCGCGGCGTTCAGGTTTGCCAAGGAAGCAATGACTGAGCGGCCCCCTGAGCGATCCTAGAGAGACGTTAGACATTGCAGAAAGGACAATCTCATGAGGTATTGAATATTAGCCAACTTGTTGGGTGCCAAGTAGAATGCAGTGCAATGAACACGCTTAAAGACCAACATCTCGAATTCTTCTTTGAAATTTCCATCGATCTGATGTGCATTGCCGGGGTGGATGGCTACTTTAAGCGCGTCAACCCGGCATTTACGAAAGTGCTGGGTTGGTCTACCGAGGAACTCCTTGCTAAACCCTTCATGGAATTTGTGTATCCCGCCGACCGAGAACACACAGTCAACGAAGCCGGGCGTCTCGCGAGTGGCATCGACACGGTTTATTTCGAGAACCGGTATCTGAAAAAAGATGGTTCATCGGCGTGGTTAGGCTGGACTTGCCCAGCGGCAACACCAGAAAACGGGCTGTTATACGCAGTTGCCCGCGACATCTCGGAGCAAAAGAAAACTCAAGAATATTTGCTTCAACTCGCCACCTACGACAGCCTGACCGGCTTAGCTAATCGGGCATTGTTCTTAGATGAGGCTGTTCGGGCCGCCTCGCGTTGTAACCGTACCCATACAGGAATAGCGATTTTGTACCTTGATCTTGATGGATTCAAGCCCATCAACGATGAATTCGGCCATGATGTTGGTGATGCTGTGCTTCGTGAAGTTGCCCAACGCATTGCATCCTGTATACGAGACGGTGACCTGGCTGCTCGACTTGGCGGTGACGAGTTCGCGGCTATTTTGCAAGCCAGTGCCGCTTATCCGCAGACGGTAGCGCAACGAATGATTGACGCCATCGCTCAACCCATCGCTGTGCACGACTGTAGCTGTCAACTCTCTGTAAGTATCGGTTTGGCCATCGCGGATGTTGCCCCGGCCCCTGATGTTATCGAGCAATTGGTTAAATGTGCTGACAAGGCAATGTATGATGCAAAAAAAAGCGGAGGAAACCGTTATGTTATTTATACGTCACAGTCTTAGACAATTAATCCAACCAGAAACCTGAATCCGTGTTCAAATTCCCCTAAGTTTATGATATAATTATAAATATATCCAATATTCTCTTCACCCAATCTGATCATGCCGAAATTTCACCTGAAGCAAAGCCGTCGCCATTTAACTTCC
>JBOICY010000349.1:0-11790 GCA_050740335.1 Methylococcales bacterium
AACGTTTATGGAAATTCGTCCAGCGACCATGTTTATACGCAACCCATTACAAAAGCTTCAGCGCTTTCAGCAAAGCCATCAAGACTTGTCTCGAACAAACCGGTACCTTGCACCGCCAAGCACTCGATTCCATGTTGAGCCTGAAATTTCAAACCTTTAAAATGCTCGATTGTAACTGTGGTTAGTATACCTTCGACTTCGGGGGTTATGGCTGCCCCCGGCGCGGACTTCCACCACGCTGACTGTGCACCATCACGGGCGCACTCATTCCTGCCGGGAAGCAGGAATCCAGGCCATGGACGGTAACTGGCCGATTGCATAAGTGCTTGATTCAGCGGAAGCAGCAGCCCGCAGTTTCACATCTCCTTCGACAAGCTCAGGACAGGCTTGTGACTGGATTCCGGCAATCCCTTATATCTGCCGGAATGACGGCAAAATGAGAATTGCTGCATCCGGTCAGACCGCGCAGATCCGAGGCGAACAGGGCATTTCGCGGCAGGATGGTCTGATAGCGCAGTTCCAGCCATTTGCCGGGGTCGATCCGGCCGCTGAATAATCGATCGGCGAGGCGGTCCAGCCGTACGAAATTGTCCAGTTCGCTTTCGTGGATTTCCTTCGGGCGGCCTATCTGATCGGTTCCGCTGTAGGTAATCAAACCTTGTTGCTCGACGAGCAATTGAACGCTCAGATCTGCTCCGCCCGGGCTTCGAATCGTGTCTCCGGCCGAGAATCCAACCCGGATCAAGGGAGCGGATTGTTTCGCATAGGTCCGGCTTTCTCCGCTGGCCCTGAACAGAATGTCGGCGCTTCGATGGTCTGTGCGCAGAACTGTGGCGAGCCCCAATTCAGAGTCCAGCGTGTTGATCCAGCGCTGGCCGGGGACAAAAATTTGCACGTGATTTCCTTGGATGGCGGATGCGGCGGTCGACAAGATATTGAATGGGACAACCAATACAAGCCAGTTCACGAGCGATTCGTGGTTCGGCGCGCTTCGAGAATCGGAGATGTTCCAATATAATGCCGAGTATCCACTGAACCCGGAATACAGATCTTGGAGGAAAATGACAATGTTTAGAAAATTACTGTTGGGGACGAGCGCGGTCTTTGCCCTATGGACCGGTCTGGATTTCTTTTTCCACGGACTTGTGCTGGGTGAGTATTACAAGGAAACCGCCCATCTCTGGCGGACGATAGAAGACGCAAAAATGGTGTTGAATTCAGTCGTGGTTCTGGTATCTTCCTTTATGTTCACGTTGATCTATACGATACTCGTGAATCCTAAGGGAATGCGAACCGGCTTGGTTTATGGCATTTTGTTCGGCGTTGCTGCCGGTATGACATTGGGCTATGGTGCGTATGCGTTTATGCCGGTCCCGTATTTCATGGCGTTTATCTGGACTGTCACGGGGCTCGTGGAGGGAATCGCCGGTGGCGCCGCGGTTGGTTTGTTGGTAAAGAATGATTCTTCCGATGAGGTGTAAATCGATGCAAGTCTGGAACCGCGCGTTGTGAATCCATGAGTGGCGGAGAATCCAAGCCTTGCGTGGTCGCGGTCAATGATGTCCCGATCGGCGAGCAGGAGATCGCGCGGGAGATGCAGTATCATCCCGCCGATACCCGTGAAGGGGCCTATCGGCTCGCGGCGCGCGCGCTGGTGGTGCGGGAATTGTTGTTACAACATGCCGCCGCCAAGGGGATCGGGGAGATTACCGGACTTTCCGATGCGGAGACACCCGACGAAGCGCGGATCCGATCGTTGATCGAACAGGAAGTCGAAAGCCCTGAAGCGGACGATTTGGCCTGCAGGACCTACTACAAAAGTAATCCTCACCGTTTCAAGACTTCTTCGTTGGTTCAGGCCCGCCATATCCTGATTCCGGCCGCGCCGAAGGACCTCGAGGGCCGTCGCGCCGCGAAGCAGCTCGCGGATCGGATTCTCGAACAATTGGCCGGGGATCCTTCATTGTTCGCGGACTTGGCAATCCAGTATTCCGCATGCCCCTCGAAAGACCAGGGCGGGGATCTGGGCCAGATCGGCAGGGGACAGACCACTTCGGAATTCGAGCGGCAACTGTTTGCGTTACCGGAAGGCCTGGCCAGCCGTCCGGTGGAAACCCGCTACGGATATCATGTCGTGGATGTCCACCGCAAGCAGGAAGGCCGGACTCTGGAATATGAGCAGGTGGCGAAAAAAATTGCCGAGTATCTGAACGAAAGAGTCCGGCGCAAGGCCGTGAGCCAATATATTCACCATCTGATCGGCGCGGCCAATATCCAGGGAATCGATATGGAGGGAGCGGATTCTTTGTTGATGCAATAACCTTGGAGAGGACGCCCAAGTACTCGTTTTAAATGTTCCGGGGAACGTCCATCGGTTACAGAAGCAGGAGTGCAGGCGCTTTCGAGGGGGCGAAACGTAATTTCAATGCGATCAAATAGTGGATATTTTTCGGAGGGTTCGCCGGGCGGGCTGCGGTGTGGCCGAAACCGGTTCCGGCTTCCGCAAATTCCGAATTATCATCTAAGCTGTTTGTTATGGGGCGTTTCTTCAATCAATGATCTCTTGACCGATTGTCAGAGTATTCCATGAACGGTTGCCGCGTCTTTTTATTGCAGAAACTCGCACATTTTTATGACGATCCCGGACATTGATGCCAGGCGCTTGCTCAGAATCCTGATCTTGCTCGTCGCCGGAACCGTTTCATGCGGCGCGGGTGAAACCATCGTTTACCGGAACCTCGCCGATCAGCTCGATGAGCTGGCCTATCAGAATGATATCGTGATCGATGGTTTGGAACTTACGGCATCGCAACCGCCTCGGCGGGTGACCGGTGACTCCACGGAACAGGTCAAGCGGTTATTGACCGAATTTAACTATGTCAAGATATTGTCGTCCGAACAGACAATCGAACGCATCATCATTCTGGGAAAGAAACAGGTATTTCCACGAGGCATTATCCTGCATACTCAAAAGAAAGGTAAGAACCATACCATCGAAGGCCGAATAACCGGTACGAATGGCAAACAGGTTGAAGTATCGCTCGTGATTGATACGGGCGCCGATTATCTGGTCTTGCCGAAATCCATGATGGAAACCTTCGGCGTCGATCCGGATTCCAGCGAAACACGCAAGTTGCAGACCGCGAACGGGCTGACCGACGCACGTATCGCCAAGGTGAAAACCTTGCAGATCGGGAATGAACTGATTCCCGACGTCGAGGTAGCGTTTATCGAGGACGATCAACTCGGTGATTCGAAGTTGCTCGGGATGAACGTATTGCAGCGATACCGCGTCACGTTGGACGATCGCGAGAAGACGGTCACCTTGATCAAAGTCGAATAATCGAAGAATTCCGAAACGGTCCGGACCGGTTTTACTCCCGGATTTTCGTTTTTCGTGGTTTTACGATCAAGCAGCTAAGCAAGGCCATTGAAAAGAACGTTCATTTCCTGTTTAATCCAAGGCTTCACCCGGAAAGGGGTTTTCTATTGGAGAAACCAATGAGAATAAAGCGATTCAATTACTTGAGGATGATCCTGAATTCTTCCATGGCGGGAGCGCTGATTTATTCGTCGTCGGCAGTCGCCGAAAATTATGAATGTATGCTCGTTCAGGCCAGACCGGTTAATACCTACGTTAAAGACGAAGACGCGAAACAGGATGCGTTTCCGATCGGTGGGGTGGTGCTCGAAGGGACCAACTTCGGAACCAATCCGACCGTGTATTTCGGGGCCAGTCGAGAGCCCGCCCGGATTGAGAACATTGCTCGGAATAACAATCTCGACTCGATTACTCTGAAGTTGCCCGAAGGCACTCAACCGGGCACCTACAAACTCATCATCCAGAATACAACCGGCCCCTTTCTGGAGAATAATGGCAGCGTCAATCCGATTTTCTGTTTCGGGTCCGTTACGGTCGGATTTGGCGGCCGGGATTCGGGGTCTTAGATGGATTCGGCTTTCCGGCCGGAGGATAGATTTACCGGGCGGGGCACTGGTCGGTCACGGAGTTTTCCGAGCATCTAAAATCTGCCCGGTTTTCCAACCTCAATTTGCGCCCGGCAGGATCTTCGAATGGCTCCCTGATCGAGTCTTGGAACGGCGGCAATGCCTGCTTTCGGACCGTTTCAGAATTCCTCGCGGACCTTTGCGGCGAATTCCTTGAACCAGTCCGTTCTTCTGACATTTTTGAAGTCGGGGTCGTTTTCAAGGTGGCCGGGCGATGGAATTTTAAGCTGCGCGCGGGCTGTTTCGAGATGGCGACGGCAGTTTTCGACATCACCCGATAAGCTCGCGATACACGCCAGGTTATAGGATGCAAAACCGGTTTTGATCGTTTCGGCTTCGAGGCATTTCGAGCGAGCTTCGGAAAGATAAAACCGCCTGTCTTCTCCGTCGGATAAACTGGCAAGCGCCAGCAACGCGACCCCCCAATCGTTGTAAGTATCCGGACGCGGATTAGGCCGTTCGGATGCCCGGGAAAATTTCTCGCAGGCTTCCTGCAACAGGAGGCGAGCGTGTTCGGGGTCTTGGTTCCGGGCCTGCTGATATAAGGTCAGAGCCCAGTGATAAAAGCTATCGTTGTCCGGATCCTCGATTGAGCCGGCTTTTTCGAGTTTTTCATAAGCCTGCCAGTAGCATCGGTCCGGAACCTTTTCGCGCTTATTCTGGGCCAGGCCACGCAACGATAAGGCCCAGAATTTCAAGGGTTCGAAATCGCCGGGCTCGAGGCGATTCGCCTGTTCGTATTGTTCACAGGCCTTCTGGTAAGTTTTCCATTGTTGTTTCGACTCCAGCTTGCGTGCCTGATTATACAGGCCATGGGCCCAGCTCAAATGCGCGTGGAAAAAATCAGGATTTCGGATCACCGCTCTGTAAAACCGTTCAAATGCCGCCTGGTAAAAGCCAAGTGCCTTTTTCGGATCGGCTTTAGCCGCTCTTTTAAGCAGGCTGATCCCGCGCATGTGGTTCCAATTGGCGCAAAACCGGTTGAACAATTTCACAACAGGTGCCTCTTGAATCAGACCCTTATTCGGCCGGCGGGAGCGGCTTTTTTCGAAACGGCCCGTCGAACAGCAGCGTGCCGTCTTCGTACCAGAATCGCCAGTGTCCGGAACGATTGCCGTCTTCGTAATCGATTTCCTGTTGCTTTTGCCCGCTCGCGTACCAATAAGTCATCTTGCCATTCAACTTTCCGTTTTTAAAAGTGCCTTCACTTTGTTTCCGGCCGTTTTCGTAATACTGAGTCACCGTGCCTTCTTCGACGCCGTTATTGAAGGTCACTTCCGATTGTACCTGGCCATTGTTGTACTTGTGGAAGGAGGCTCCGTCCAATTCGCCATCTTTGTATTCCTGCTGGCTCAGAATTTCGCCATTTTCGTGCCATTGCAGATAGGGACCGTCCCGCTCTCCCTGCCGGAAGGATTTTTCCTCCATTTTACTGCTGTTCGAGTACCATTTTGTCCAGACGCCATCTTTTTTTCCGCGTCCGTACCGGCCCTGTTCCCGTTTCGTACCATTTTCATACCAGAAGGTTGTCGGGCCTTCCTTGTTCCCGTTGCGATAATAAATCTCTTTTTTCAACTGGCCGTTTTCATACCAGATGTTCCAGATCCCATCGGGCAGACCGTTGCGGTAGCGCATTTCCCGTTTGGGTTGATTGTTGTCGAAATTGACGATCAGCGCGCCCGTGTAAGGATCCGAGGATTGTTTGTCGAGCATGATTCCGTTCTTCAAGCGAACCTCGTCGAATTCCCTGTCCTCGGAACAGGCGCTTATCCCGGTAATGAGCAAAAATAACAACAGATAAACTCTATACATAATTCTTTATTTCCGCATTTTATAGTTGCAATAGTGATGAGTTGCAGGCAGGCGTGGGCTTTGGGTTGAATATTTGTCCGGCATTCGACCGGAAAGTTTCGCGGCGGTGCGGCGCTTGTGTTGGTGCGTCCTGGTCTACAAAGGGCCTCGATTCGCAAAGGGGTATGAACCAGCGAGCATAAACGATTCGTTAACGTCTTTGGATGATTCAGGATTGGAAATCTTCAAGGCTCTGTTCCGCACATTCGGGGTGATTCCTGCCCGCCTTCGAAGCGGAAGATTGGTTTGGGATAGTCCGGCATCCATTGTAAACTCCGGTCCGGGTTCTCAAAGGATTTCTTCCAGATGGACGCATCATACTATAGACAGGGAGCTTTTCCGAAGTTGATTCGCGAATCCGGTTGGGAACACGCCTGCTCCCGAAGAAGAAACGTCGGCGGTCGGGGTCATGCAGTAGGTGTGGTTCGGATTCTGGCTGGATAATTTCGCCCCGAGTCTTTCAGGATTGCGAATCGAGGGGACCGGTGACGATATGCGGAACATGGATCTGAAAGCGAACCAAGGCTATCCCGCCGTCGTATCGCTCAGGGCCATAGGATCCGCTGAGGAACGAAGCGCATGCGCGTTTCTAAGCCTGGCGCCGGGTTGCGCAGCGGGAACGAAGCCAGCGATTTAGCTGAACGGTTACCAACGCCATTGCGCAAGCGATGGCCAGAAACAGAACGGCTTTCCGGAATGCGTAGTCCACGACCTCCTGTCCGCCTGTCTGGGCCTTTTCAACCACCGGACCGATCTGCGCCGAAAGTCGCGCGAGATTCGTCGCACCCAGCTTCTGATCCAGGGTTCGGACCAAATCGGTCAGTTGCCGGGCCGCGGCTTCAAGTTGGGCCGCAGTTTCTGCATAGTCCAGAATGCGGAACGGTTCGGTATTGGTTTTCGGGGTGCTGGCGTTGTTGGTTTCGCCGATGCCAAAGCGCCGCATTAGCGCGTCGAAAGTGATCAGCGTCGAATGGAGTGAAGTGGACATTCGGGTGCCCGCCGTGATGGTCTGACGAATTTCCGCAGCGAGTATCCGGAGATCTTTTTCCTGCGTCTGGAGCGCCCTGAGAAGTTCTTCACGCTCCGTACTGACCTGTTGCGGTAATTTCTCGACCACACCCGCGAATCGTTCCACCGATGCCGCAAGTAGAGTGCTGTTCGTGACCAACCGCTGGATTTCCGGCATCGCCATTGTGTTCAGGGTCAGGAGTTCCGTTTGCCACCGTAACAGCGTGGGCATCCACTGGGTAATATACAGCGCGCGCTCGGCAAACAGCCGCGTCTGGGCGAGTTCGCGGGTGGCCGGGTCCAAGCCTGTCAGCGGGTCGAGCCGGAGCAGCGTAAACACACTGGACTGCGGCGCGCCGGTCTGGTGTGTCCGGGCTACTTCCTGGGCCAGACCCACCGCGCGTGCTCCGAATAGGTTTTCGGGGATGGGATGCGCCTGGCGCCACGCAACAATAGCCTCGCGCAGTTCCGTCTGCTGCTCTGGTTTCAGCACGGTGCCGGCGAGCTCCCAGATTTCCTTTTCAAAAACTCGGCAGGTTTCCAGAAGCGGCCGCGCCGAATCGCCGTAAACATTCGGTTGCCAATGCGTCTCCACGGTTGTCCGTACTACGGTGACGAAGACGGTCATATCGAGCAGATTGGTGAAAGCGTTCGGGCCCGTGGCGATGGAGGAGGCTTCGGTGGCGAATACGATTTTCCAATTCAATACTTCGGCGGGGCCGATCGGATTCTCGCCGCGCCGGAGTTTTGCAACATTGGTGATCATCCCCGCGGAAAACTCGTCGGCAAAGCGCAACAGCCGCTCCTGCAGCTCCACCGGGTCCACGGCGGTATCGTTCTCTAAGCCGGGAATGACGGCACGGATCATTTGGCTGGGAATGTCGGCCGCGGTCTGAACGACTTGGCAGCCCACGCCGAGCAGGGCAAACGGAAGGCCGAACGCGAGGGACAACGCGACGATGGAGTGGGCATTGGTGGCTTGCGCAAGCTTCATGGAATTCGATCGATCATGGTTCCCCGCTGTCCCCGGTTGCCGAGGAAGCCCGCCGCCCAACCGGTCGCGTTCGGAGATCTTTACCGAAACAACATTGGGTATTGGGTAAAAAGAAAATTAACTCCCTTTTTCGTTCGACAGGAGGGTACCCAAGGCCGGGCGCGTTGTCAAACGAGGTGTCGTCCGAATAGCACTTACTTAAGACAACAACGCAATTTGTTTCAGCCACTTATCGAAACGGTCCCCAGTGGTAATGGTTGTGCTTTCCGCCCGCATAGTTACCAAAATACTACTTCTCTTCGAAGAATCGGTAGTCGGAGAATGACACTGAGCATGAATATAATGACTTGATTTATTACCCTAATCTGCTTAAGTAAGTGCCATTCGGGTCTGACCCTATTACCCCCCTGCCCGCTCCGTTCGCCAGCACACACCGCTGTCAGGTCATGCAATCAAGCATTTCTGAGCTACATTTCGGAAATGAGCAGACCTTTAAGACTTGAATTGGCCGGTGGTGTTTATCATCTTAGGTCCCGCGGTGATGGACCGGAAGATATCTAGGTTGACGACTCGGACCGCGATCAATGGATAGCGCTATTCGGTCAGGTTTGTAAACGCTTCAATTGGCGGTGTCATCCCTATTGCTTAATGAACAACTACTGCCATCTCGTCGTTGAAACCATTGGAGGCAACCTGTCCACGCGCTGAACGTCGGCGCCGCGCGATCGCCATTAACCTGGTTTTGCCTGGCGGAATCTGCTGATGACCCTCCTGGGTCGAGAGACGCCGAAGGTACCTTTAGGTGCTGTTCTCGGACATCGAATTGCGGGCCTTGCACGCCTACGCTAAAAAAAACGATGGAAGCCCCTGTTGCTGTTGGGTGAAGCGGTGCGACCGGTTGCAAAGATCGGAGGCTATCTCGGACCCAACAACGATCTGCCTCCCGGTCATCCGCTCCTTTGGTGGGGATATCCGAAGTTCCGGTCCAAATGCCCGGGCTTCGCGTTGCTCGAAGATGAATAAGATTGTCCCGCCTCACTCATGGGTAAAGGACACGGTTTGCCCCCACTACCCGATGGAATGAAGCCTCTAGTAGTCAGTCATGTTAAATTGCAATGCCCCGTCACCCCGGCAGGGATTGCAGGGGTCCAGAACACCAGGATGTGATCGCTGCAGTGGCCGTCCTTGGCAACTGGATTCCGGCAATCCCTGCCGGAATGACGGATTTATGTGATTCAAATTGACTGCCTACTAGTTTGAAGGTCACAATACGTTTTCTTTGCCCGGAGAGTCTGCTCCTATTCTGTTTGGTCAGATGACTCCTTAGTGAGAACAGGAATATGTACGGTCATCCGGGCCTTCGTAGAGATACCGTGACCAGGCTCGAGTGAATTCGTTTCAAGGGAGGCGGAGATGTAAGTTCCCTGAGTGGCTTTCCGAAAATGGGAAGCGCAGTCGCCTTGATAAAAGTGTTGGTTTAGCGCACCGTCCGTATACGGTACCTGGCTTTTGGTATAAAATATTACCATTTATCCCCGACTTGGCGCGGTAGGGAAACGGGAGTACAGTCCGGCCGATCTGTTGCCGAAATTCCTGGCTGTGCCTTCCGATCCACTATTGATTTTCTCAGCGATTTAGAGGATTCTTTCGATGGCAAGAGTAACGGTTGAAGACTGTCTGGCTAATGTGGAAAACCGCTTTGAATTGGTGTTGTTGGCAACCAAACGAGCCCGGGAACTCAGCCAGGGCAAGGAAGCAAAAGTGAAGTGGGAAAGAGACAAAGCAACGGTCGTGGCCTTGCGTGAAATCGCCGATGGCCTGATCACCAGTGATCGATATAACAAGCCGGCCAGAAAGGCTCCCGAAGCGGTTCCCGAAAATCCGCGGGAATTTGCTGCCGATGAACAACCTCTCGCCGAAGAGTGATCGGCCTTTCAACACGGTTATCCGGTAATTCTCGCAGCGGCGAGGAGCTAGGAAAAACGGTAGGGTATTGATAAATACGGATTGATTGTCCAAGCTATTCCGGGGGACGCGCACCGTTCAAACACCGCGCTCTTGAGTGATATGATCGACCTTGCGACCAAAAGTGAAACCGAATTACCAGAGGAGCAGCTGGTTCGACAGCTTTCGGCCGCGCTGAATACCTACCTGGACCCGGATCAGGCCGGCAAGGTAATCGAAGCTTACCATTTCGGCGCCATGGCTCACGCGAACCAATATCGGCTCAGCGGCGAGGCGTACATCTGTCATCCTCTTTCGGTCGCCTTGATTCTCGCCGAATTGCGCATGGACACCAATGCGATTATGGCCGGGATTCTACACGATGTGATCGAGGACACCCAGGTCACTAAGGAAATGATCTTCGAGCGCTTCGGCGAATCGGTAGCCGAACTCGTGGACGGCGTCAGCAAGCTGACTCAGTTGGATTGCAAATCGCGGGACGAGGCGCAGGCCGAAAATGTCCGAAAGATGTTTCTCGCCATGGCGCGAGACCTCAGGGTAATCATGGTAAAGCTTGCGGATCGGGTCCATAACATGCGCACCCTGGGAGTCATGCCACCCGAGAAGAAAAGACGAATCGCGCGGGAAACCATGGAAATTTATGTTCCGCTCGCGAGCCGGCTGGGCATGAATAAAATCCGTAACGAATTGACGGAACTGGGTTTCGCGGCCATGTATCCGTTGCGCTACAAGGTGCTCGCGAAGGCGTTAAAAGCGGCCCGCGGACACCGCAAGGAAGTGGTTCGCACGATCGAGGCAACGATCCGCAAACGGCTCGAAGAAAGCGCCGTGGGTTGTGAAGTCACGGGCCGCGAAAAAAACTTGCATAGTATCTACCGCAAAATGGTTTCGAAGCACATTTCCTTGTCGGAGGTTTTTGACGTGTACGGGTGCCGGCTGGTCGTCGAAACCACGGACGATTGTTACCGGGCGCTCGGGGTCATGCACACGCTTTATAAACCGGTTCCCGGCCGCTTCAAGGACTATATCGCGCTGCCCAAGGAGAATGGCTATCAATCGCTGCATACGGTATTGGTCGGGCCTTACAGTTTGCTGCTTGAGATCCAGATTCGCACCCGCGAAATGCATCGCATGGCCGAGTCCGGGATCGCGGCCCACTGGCTTTACAAAGGGCAGACCAGCGACCTGAATCACAGCCACGAACCCGCGAACGAGTGGTTGAGAAATCTTTTGGAAATCCAAAAGAGCGCCGGCGATTCGCTCGAGTTCATTGATAATCTGAAAGTAGACCTGTTTCCACAACAGGTTTATGTATTCACCCCGAAAGGCAACATCGTCAAACTGCCCAAGGGGGCGACGATTCTGGACTTTGCCTATGCGGTCCATACCGACATCGGGAACTCGGCGGTGTCCGCGAGAATCGACAAATGTCTTGCGCCCCTGCAGACCCGTCTCGAAAACGGTCGAACCGTCGAGGTGATCACCGCGGAATGGGCCCGCCCGAATCCGATGTGGCTGAAATTCGTGGTCACGCTCAAGGCGCGTGCGGCGATCCGTACTTACATGCGCAATTTCAAGCAGAAAGAAGCGATCGCCTTGGGGCGTCGTTTGTTTGACAAGGAGTTGAGCGCAATTGGTATTCAGTTGTCGGAAATCTCCACGGAACGGATCGATCATGCGCTTAAGACGATGGAATATAGCTCTTTGGATGCACTACTCGAGGATATCGGTCTGGGCAATCGGATGCCGTTTCTGGTTGCGCGGCGCTTCGCCGCGGATGATCAGATCAAGGGTTCGATCACTGAAAATACCGGCCAGGGTTCTTGTTCTCCATTGATAATCAAGGGCGCGGAGGACATGGTGATCAATCTCGCGAAATGTTGCCGTCCGATTCCAGGCGATCCGATCGTGGGGTTTTTCAATCCGGGCAAGGGAATCGTGATCCACCTCAACGATTGCAAGAA
>JBOICY010000350.1:0-12632 GCA_050740335.1 Methylococcales bacterium
GTATTACAGCCGAGCCGGTCCAGTTCTCTGGCGATCGCGTATCCGATTCCACTAGACCCGCCCGTGATCACGGCGACTTGGCCCTCGAGGTCAATCGGCGGGTATTCCTGCAATGACGAATTGCGAGTCCGGTTCATAGAGATCTGGCCCAAATCTCCAGATAGTTTCGAGCGATCGTCGAACACTTCGAATCGAAAAGCGCTTGCGCCGCGCTTGCCTGGAGTCCTTCGGAAGCTTCCGCTACCGGGAATCCGCTCAATAACACCTCGGCGAGACCGCCATAGGCACCGACCAGAGCCAGGGAATGAGCATCCAGAACCACTTCACGTTCGTGTACATCGACTACCTCGAGGCCCGAATCTGCCAAACATGCGGTCCATTCTTCCTTGTTGTACCAGCGGTTCTTGAATGCGCCGCGCGTTGTACCATGAACCCTTTTGATCGGCGGCATGCCCCGCGCTTCGAGTTGCCGGCTCTTGTCCTTGATGTAATCACTGGCCAACCTCAACCAATCCACATAGATTCGTTGGGTACCCTCCGGCATCGCGCCCGCGTAGAATGTCGTATTGAATCCAAATACCCCGCATGGAGAAAGTACCCGCGAAACTCCATCCAACAGGCGCTTCCGGTCGGAAACCAGATGAATCGCGTTCGCCATGGTAACGCAATCAAAACACGCATCGGGAAACGGCAGTTCATCGGCGCTTCCGGTTGCAAAGTTCAAAACCGGCTTGCCATCGACTCGTTCATCACTCAACTCAAAACCGGATCGAACTAGATATCGCTGGTTGCGGAAACGTTCGGCGCTGAGTTCGATTTGGATACTGTCCAGATCAACCCCCGTCAAGTGCGCGGCGGGTACCCGTTCAAGCAACAACTCACTGACGGTTCCGGTGCCACAAGCCAAATCCAGGAAGCGCTTTATTTCATGAAACGGACCGCGTTGTACGAATCCACGATTGGCTTCGATATACACAGGTTCCATACTGAAGGGCTCATAGCTTGTATTCACTGCGATCGTTTTGCTCACTTAAATTTTCACCTCGGATTTCCTGGTTGCGACCAACATCACGTAAAGCTCTACCGCGAGTCGACCTCCTGGCAACGAATCGAGAAAGGCGACTTGCCGGTCTTGCGACATCAGTTGAAACGAAGACTTGGTTAAAGCATATTGCCGGCTATGACGCACGAAACGGTTCCAACTGTTTTCGGTCAAGTCAAAAACGCTGACCGGATCAAAACCACTTTCGGTCAATAAGCGCTCATATTCCCGAATCCTGGCCGCCGAACTTCCCGGAACGGAGAGTAGCGCCGATTGCCGAGCATCCTCACCAATCAAATCAGTCGCGATCAACCGACCTCCCGGACGCAATACACGGCAAGCCTCTGTAAGCGATACGGCGCGGTCCGTGAGGCTCGGACCCTCAAGCCAGATCACCAGGTCAAAGCTCTGATTTTCCCATGGGAATCGCCCCCCTCGCCGGAGGGTTTTGGTAACCAGGTTGTCCAATCGTTGCTGAATCCGTTGATACACGGATTTGTTTTCAGCCATGATGCGGATTTTGGAAGCGGGAAGAACTTTACGCAATTCAGGAACCAGTCCGGGCGCGCAGTTCCCGATCACCAGTAGATCCAGTTCAGAGGATGATGAATCGGGCTCCAGGAATTCCAGCATTTTCTTGACGAGCGCCTTTCCGGCGGCGGCGGGAGTAGTCCTGTCATTGCGCCAATAACCTACACATCGGATGTCAGGCCCTCCGAAGTAAACAGCCAATTCGTCATCCAGAGTCGGCTCTTCCGGCTCCAGATCCGGATCGATCAGCGTCATGCGCAGGATCGGATCAAACCTGCAATCATTCCGGAAAGTACTCGCCTCTGACATCAGTGAGTGGCTGACTGCTTCGAAATCTGAAATGAGTCCGAGGCCGTCCCGTACGCCGGTCAAAGGCTGAGCGGGAGCATTGATGATTAGCGGAGTTTCCGTATCCCGCACGCTGCCTTCGCGTCCGTCGCGATCATCTTTCCCGCCGTTTGCATAAGATCCGAGCCAGACCTCTATACCCCCTCTTGGATTAATCTCATGTCGCCAGCCATCCGGATGTTTTACGGCAACTTCAGGGCCAAAGGGATTGGCGGCACCTACAAACAATCCTTTCGGAGACGATACCAGTGCCCGGAATCCGAAATTATAGAAATTCCCGAATCCATTGACGGTAACAGGCGTCCAGTCATCTCCGTCCACTGTACGCCAGAGCTCGGCCCCGCCTTTCAGTTCCATGAACGTTTCCAGAAACGCTTGATCAAAAATTTTGCGCGCTCTCGCCGGCCAGGTCGCGGGATCGGTGAACGGCACGAATGAAGACAGATCGTGGGTACCCACATAAAGCGCGCCCTGCTGAGTGCACATTCGCCACATGTAGACACCGAATCGATTCTCAAATCCCGGACCCAGACCGCTGGTAGGTATTTTGAGACCTTGACGGGTATTCCGAGCGGCACCCATGACCAGGTCCCAAGTCCGGTCCGGATGAACGCGGATGACTTCCGCGGCCGCGGGGCCAATGTTGTAGCCCCGATCATAACCACCGTTCTGTATACAGGTGCCCACATAGAGGTTGCCTTTAAATTCAGCCATCGAAAGCACACCCTCGTTGAGGGGGCCGCGATCGGCTCCGTGATCGAGAACTTTTTCCCAATGATGAGGGGGCGGACCCTCGGCCTTTGTTCGCCACAACTGAAAGCCCTGGTGCGCATTTAACGTACCGGCATAGAGGAAGTCGCCACAAACTGCCATATCGGTAATACTGATGTTGCTACGGTCTCCAAAAGCAACATCCGAACTGAACTCCCAGGTTCCCGACAGGGGATCGGCACTGCAGCGGACAGCCGAGCCTTCGGCAGTATTGAAGAAACTTACGAAAGTTTGATTCTTTGCATTCGCTTCAGGGGGAGCCTTCGCGGACGTTGGAGCCGCGAAGAGATAACCGTTGAATCCGATAATCGCACGGTAAGCGGCGAATACATCGTCCTTACCATTGATCCTTGGCGGCCCCAGGGATTCGAAATTTTTACCATCCTCACATCGAAGTACCGTGGTACCGAGGGCATTACGGCCAACGACAGGAATCGTGTAGATCGAAGCGCGATTGTCGTTGCGGCCCTGGAAGACTGTCATACACCGGAAACCGACCGCTTGTGGAGCCATCAGCCCTTTATGTCCGAGGTTGAGTGGCGATATATATACTCGCTCCCAGGAATCCAATTCAGGGCTATAACGCCAGATCTGCGCCCGGTTATCTAATTTCTGCCATTCTTCGGGTTTTGGCGTCGGTACCGGAGGGTGAATGAAGGGTAACTTGAACGGAGAGCGCAGGATCAGGATCGGAAGCGCATTCCGATTGGTTCCGATGTAAAGGTGGCCGTCATGCCAGACGCTGCCGAAGGGATAGGAATTATTCCCGTCTCCGAAGCCATTTTCGGCGATCCGCCTGAAATGTCCAACGCTCAGTGGAGCGGCTCGCTCTGCGATCATGTACCAACCGGACTGCTGGCTGCCGGAGTCCTTTCGTCCAGGGAAATTGTCTCCAGGAAACGGCAGATCACGGAGGCGGTCTGGCGCGGGAACTTGATCGGAAAGTTGTGTCCCCCGATTTCGAGCAGTTCACTGCGGCAATCGGGAAGTTCACGCTCGAGCCCATCGAGTGTCGGCAAAAACGGTGACCTCGAACCATAAAGGGCCAGCACGGGACAGCACAAATCGCGTAACGATTGCAGCGTCAGACCGGCGTTGCTTTTGAAATCATCCGCGGCGCTGGTCTCGCCGATGAGCCTGCGGTATTTCGCCGTGGCACGGCTGCCACTACCCGGGACCACAAAACCATCCGCTTCGAGCCGAGGGCCAGCCTCTGAGAGATCACCGCCCTGCAAATATAACGGCAACGTAAAATCCAGATCCAGATCGGATCGCAGTGGAATTCCAACTGCGTCCAAATGGCTTCGCCAGCGGTCAAAGTCGGGCCATTCCTCCAATTTCAATTGTGGCTGGAGCAAGCGAATACGCCCATCCAGGATCACGATCGATCGGACCCTTTCCGGGTGCAACCTGGCCAGTTGCAGGGCAACCCCGCTGCCGAAACTGTGAGCTATGATATCCGCGCGTTCGATTCGGTAGGCATCGAGAACGCTAAGCGCATCGCAGGCAAGATCACGAGTGGTATAGCCCGTTGGCGGCAAATCGCTGTAACCGTGACCGCGCTGGTCATACATGGCAAGACGGCGATTGCGACCCAATATGCCGACCAGCAGGGGATGCCAGAATGCCATATTGGTGTTGAGCCCGTGAATCAGAAGCACATCACCAGCCTCTGATTCGCATCCGGCCCTTCGACAGCGGAGTTCTACACCGTTATTGTTGACCTTGTCCATCGAACTACTCGATGTAGCCCAGGGTCTTCAGGCGTTCGATCAAAATCTCCTGGTCGTCCTCACTCATCTGCTCCCCGCTATGATCTCTCGATCCGATACTCGTGGATTCTTCAACGATGCGCGGCGAGTTGCGCATGAGATAGTCCGAATCATAAAGATCCATGGGCAACTCCCCCTCATAGCAGGATGGAATCGACAGATCCAGGCTATGTAACAGCACAGGCGCGATATCGACCATTTCCAATGCTCGTCCCTCGGTGCCCGGTTCTATGCCCGCACCGAGCGCAAGGAAGATTCCATCCGGGTGATGGGTGCCGGCCGGCTCCTTGCGAGGAACGACCACATCGTGGGCATTCAGCACCGAAACAAAGCCGAAGTCGTTCAGCGTCAACGTCAGGTCCGGCGCGCGATCCATATACGGACCCGCAAACCAATCTTCACGCTTCTTGATTTCGGTCACGATCGCTTCGCCATGGGGACCTTTAATCGTATGCAATTTCTCGATCAGTTCCTCGCGAAAACCGTGATATTCGTTTTCAGGCACGTTATTGATGAAGATGCCATTCGAGCTCGGAGTCAACGCAAATGCTTTGGTATTTTCCCAATCAAACTGATCCAGGTGTCGAGTCAGGCGATGCACCACAATGGATGCTAGCTCATCCTTCGGAGCTTCATCCCGCCAGTGCAGAAGGCCTTGATCGTGGAGCCATTTATTGATGTAGACGACTTGGTGGGTTCGGGTGAAGCCATGATCGGATGCAATGAATACCCGGCCATCGTCACCGATCATTTCCACTATTTCACCAATGTAGTCATCCAGCCGGCGAAAATAGTTTCGACACCGTTCGATAATATCAATCTCCCAGGGACTCGGGTTTTCAGGTATGAGCCGCGGATCGAGATAGCGATAAGCCAGATGTTGAATCTTGTCGGCCCCGTCGAAAACGATCATCGTGAGGTCGCTCGGTTCAACCTTCAGGAGATATTGCAAGGATTCGAACCAGGCCCGTTCGCGATCGCTATGGAGATCGATCCATCGCGCCCATTGCTCAGCCGGCATCTCCTGAAGCGCTCTTTTCTCGATGTCCAAGTCCAAACCCAGCGCTCTTACATTGATATAGCCGAGTCCTTCCAGTTTTTCGAACAAATCTTGAGGGTGTGTAGACCTTCGCAGGTGGCGGGCCGGTACGAACCCGGGCAGTACATGCCCATCGATCCGTGGCGGAGGCGCCGTGCCGATGTAATTCAGCAGCGTGACCGTCTTTTCGAAGCGGGAAGCCCGAAGCCAGAGCGGTTCGCAGTGAATATCACTGGATGAATTGAAACGCAGCACGGGTGTATTCGATTTAAACTCTACGCGCACGAAATCACTGATTCCGTGGTGCCCCATCGAGCGTCCGGTCGCTAGCGTTGTCCAGGCCTGCGGCGTGATCGGCAGCGGCGTGGACTTGAGAATGCGCCTCGCGCTGCGCTCGCAAAGAGCAGACAGCCGAGGCATGAAGCCTTCGGACATCAGATGGTCGAGTACCGTGAAACATGCTCCGTCCAAACCAATCAATGCCGTTTTCATGGTTGGCTCCTTTACAAGGTTTGGTGTCTCAATCCCTGCTCACCTGAGCCGCCGCCATCCGCAACGGCGCCGGCCTGCATCTGCTTAGTCAGGAAATCGACAATCTGGCTGACTCTAAGGTCATCGACGTGCCGACCATCCTCCATCAGCAAGTCTTCAAACGGAAAGTCCCGCCTGCCGTAGTGCTGTTCGATAGCACTTAACAGATACACAATGTCGATGGACTCGAAGCCGAGGTCATTGACCAATGTCGTGGTTTCGGAAATACCACCGGCAAAGCCCGTATCCCATTCACTCGTGATTTCGGTCAGGATCTTGATAACGGACTGCAGATTCTCTTGCTTATTATTCATCATAATACAAGGATTCTCTCTTCAATTGTAGGAGTTGAAACAGGGCGGGGCACTAACTCAGCAGGCACAATCCAATAATCCGGTCATCGTGGAAACGGCACCAGGCTTCGACCGGATTCGTTTCACCAACCCCGCCGGCAAGGCACTGTGCAAGGGATGCTAAAGGACCGACAGGAACAGCCCTGAAGCAACCGGTCTCGATATTCAGTGAAATAATTCTCACGTTTCCGGACCCTCCCGGCAGACCTTGACCCAGGGCCTTGCCAATTGCCTCCTTGGCGCACCAACCCGCGCGAAACCAAAGGTCGGACGAAACCCGCGATCCCAAACAGGAGTTTGTGATGATTGCCACTTCATCCTTGTGGTAGATTTCTTCGACCAGCGTCGCATCCAGCGGTAGCGCGGGTTCAAGATCGATCCCCACACCATGCAGATCGTTGGGACCCGCAGCCACCGCGACCGCTGAAAATTCCTTGTGAGACAGGCTCAGCAGCGATGAACCCTGGTCTCCAAATTGCGCCGAAGGTCGACCGAGGTCATTCGATTCGATGCGGATATCCGCCATAGCACAATTCAGGCGATAAAGCAGACGGACCGAATCTTTCGCGGCGATTCTACCGGACAGCCAACGCGCAATGGCTACGGGTGTCGAATTCAGCGAGTTAAATACCCGACGTTCCGATCCGTTGAGCATGATTCGAGCGATGATTTGCGACCACAACCGGTGGACTAATAACTGGTAACCACCATCGCGAGTCTTGCTGATCGCGCACTGGTGTAACCCGGGCACGCCGGCAAACAACTCGGTAATATCCTCGCTGCACCAGATCCGGTCCGGATTAAAGGTATATTCGTAGATGCACCGCGGGAAAAGTACTATTTCCTCCGTCTTTCCCCAATAACGCATCACAACGCGACCATCCGTCGTCTTAAATTCTGTGTGGGAACGAAGAACGGTCGAGTTTTCTTCGATCACGGCAACCGCGGATAAAGGCAGGTCATGCGGGAATGGGATGGCCATCTCCACCCGCTCAACGTGATTCGGAAAAGCCAGTTTGCAGACAGGTCCCTCGTCCTCCCAATAATTACCGTGAATGAGTCCTGGAATCTGTGAAGCATTGTCGATCAATTGAACCGGGATCGTCAAGGCCTGGCCCGGCACCAATTCCTGCAGAACCGCCCGTAACCGGACCGCGACACAGGTTGGACTCCAATGAGTCACCTCGTCAATCGCTCTGAACGCCGGTCCGTGAAAGAGCACCTTGCCGTACAATTGATCCTTCGTCCAAGGGGGCGGATGCAACACTGGATCGGGTAGACGTTGCGATCCGAGCTCCCTGGGTTCGTCGGATAATTCGATGGTGGCATGCGCGATCTCGGCATTCATTCCTTCGCGATCCGCCTCGAGAATCGCAACCTGAACGGTCCCGTCGTCACTCGCGCGTGCCACCATCCGGACTCGCCTGGTATTGGTAAACATCGCGAGCCAACGGGATATCCGGATATCGCTCAAGGCACGCACGGAACACTCGGGATGGAGTTGAACGGCGGCCTCCGCCATCAGCTCCAATGTGACGGCTAATGGCGTGACGGGTAGTGGAGTGATTTCCGGCTCATGGCTCGAAAGCCCCCTGCCGAAAAAGGTATGGTCAAGTAAAAATCGATGCCGTGAGACATCCAGTTCACACTCGGCAACCACGTAGCGGCCAGCTTCATACTCCAGGATGGAATCCAGAAAGGTCGTTCGCGCGGTTGATCTTGCGGTCGTTGCCGGCGGGGTTTCCGGCGCCGGTGCGTAATCACCGTTGTTTACGGCCAAATTCGATCTTGATCTCTGAACGAGGGAGGCGGAATCAATACCGGGATTGAAATGACCGGCGGTGAGTTGCTCCTCTACGTGGTCCAAAGGATCATGGATGCCAGAATTACTCGCTGCCGGGATCTGGCGCGCCCGCATTGCCAATACGCTTTGCTGGAGTTTCAGGAACTGTCGCATGGTGCGTTGAAATTCGACGAGCGATTGTTGCCTGGCAGAGGAGGCGTACACGGGTTGCTTCCATTCAACCTCCAGGTTAGGTCCCTGGAAAGCCCTATCAACCTTTGCTGGTTTAGTTGCTTGCCCGATCTCCTTTCCCGCTCGAGCAATTTTTAAAACCTTGCCGGATTCACCCGGCGAAGTTGACCGCGGACTCGTCCTGGACGGTGGAACAGCGGTCTCTGGTTGCGGTGATTCCTTGCTTATTCTACCGGTTTCCGGCGCCAATCGCGGCCTTCGATATTGTTGTGCCACCTCACCCGGCACATCGATCAAAGGCAGAGCCAGACGCAAAATCGGTTCGAGTTCAGGCTGAGCCGGAGCAGGATGCTGGAAATTCAGCGTCTTTGGTTTTCGAGCCTTATACAGTTCGTTCAGTTTAACCGGGACACCCTGAGCAACCAGCATCCCGAGAGCGCGGCACAATTGCTCCAGACCATGCTTGGTATGAACATCCATCGGGACCGCTAAATGCGGTTTTTGAGCCAGCGTGTCGGTTACAAATGAGCACAGGTTCGCACGCGGACCCACTTCTATGAACAATCGTATCCCATCTTCGTACATCGCTTCCACGGTCTCGCGGAATCGCACCGGACTATGCCATTGTTGTACCATCAGGCTTGCAATTTCATGAATTCCGGCCGGAAATTTTTGCGCTGTCGCGCAGGACCAAAAATCAACATTCGGAGTCTGCAGCTTCAGTGATTGAATGTACTCTTCAATCGCTGCGCACGCGGGTTTAAAAGCATCGCTATGGTAGGGTCGATTCCACGGAAGCCGTTCACACAGCCCGCCTTTACCACGCAGTTCGTTCCAGGCGCGATGCATCGAAGCTTCATCTCCGAGCAGTATCTTTTGATTCGGGCAATTGTCCATGGCAACCGTGATCCGGCCCTCGGCATCCGCAATCACTTTTTCGACCGCACCGGGCTCTGCCCCTCCTACCGATAGCAGCATCACGCTTGGTACAGCATTGGATCCGGCTACTTTCGCGGTGGAAGCGACTCCATTGATAATGGATCGAAGCAGCTCCTCCTCAGCGGCTGGACAAAAGGCTCCCGCCGCAAGACAGGCCGCGAATTCGCCGCTGCTGTGTCCAATCACGGCATCCGGCGCAAGCCCGAACCGGGTCAAAAGATCCAGTAATCCTCGGGCGGCGGCGGTGACTACCGCCACCGCTACATCCATTTGGAACAATGCGTCTTCACTGGACTTTTTTTGTCCGGGTTGAGGAAACAGTATCCGTGACAGAGCATTGCGGTCCCGGTGCCGGGCAAACCCGGTTGCGGTCAGATCAAACTGGTGCCGGACCTCGGGGAATTGGCGGCATAACTCCGCGTGCATATTGGCGTACTGCGAGCCTTCACCGGGAAACATGAAAGCGACCCGCCCGGTGCGTGCCAGGGGCTCATTGTACCAATAAATTCCGTTACGATCCTGGATCCGCGTACGAGTCTGATCACCGAGTAGTTTTTCCGCATGTGCCAACTTACGTTCCAGTTCCTCGCAATTTTTCGCAACAATCGCAAGCGTGCACCGATCTTGCTCCAAGGCGCACGATGCGGCGATATCGAGTAAGCGGACACCCTTGGATTCGGAAAGCCAGCGACCCAGTCGCTGCGCTTTGCCGCGTAAAGCAACGCGATCCGGAGCGCTGATTACCACCAGCTCGGCCGGCCATGAAACTTCCAGACATTCGGAATCCGTTATCCCGGTACAGCAATATTCTTCGAGTACCGCATGAGCGTTGGCCCCGCCGAATCCGAACGCATCGATTCCGGCCCGCCGTGGCGTATCGTGGTCGGCGTTCAACCAGGGGCGGGGTTCATTACAGACATAAAACGGAGTTTTTTCGAGCCTCAGATGCGGATGGACTTCTTCCGCATGCAGGGTCGGTGGCAAAACCCTGTGGTACAGCGCCAATGCGGTTTTGATCAACGAGGCCACGCCGGAGGCAGGAATCAGATGGCCGAGCATCGATTTAACGCTGCCGATCGCTATGCTGCCAGGACTCAACTCACCCGAATCAAAAATCGCCTTTAATGACTCGATTTCTGTCGCATCCCCCATCGCGATCCCGGTTCCGTGCGCTTCGATCAGGCTCACAGTGGCTGGTTGCAGCCCGGAATGTTCATAGGCGCGCCGAATCGCGAGTTGCTGTCCCTCGGTTCTGGGCGCGAGCAATCCGGTGCCTTTTCCGTCCGAGGAAGTGCCCACACCTTTGATGAGCGCGTAGATCCGGTTGCCATCCCGTTCAGCGTCCGCGCGGCGCTTCAGGACCAGCATGCCACAACCCTGCCCGAGAAGGGTCCCGTTGGCGTCCGCGGAGAAAGGTGCGATCTTGCCGCTGCGGCTTAATGCTCCAAGGTGACAAAACAAAATATGGATCGGCGCCGGAATTGAGACCTGACACCCGCCGACGATCACCGCATCGCAAGTCCCTGAATGAAGCTCGCGTATCGCAAGCTCCGTGGCCAGGAGCGCCGACGCACAGGCGGCGTCGACGGTATATGCGGGTCCGTTCAGATCCAGCCGATTCGCGATCCGCCCGACCAATGCGCTGTGAACCAATCCGGGGAAGGTATCGGCATTGGTTGGCGGCAACAAATTCATGAGTTCCGATCGCAGCTTCTTGAGGTCGGGCTCGCTACGATCAGGCTCCAGTTTTCGCAGGACCTCCATGATCTGGTCTACTGTCACGGTTCGCTGGAAGACGGTAACCCAGCCTCGGTTGACAAACAGTCCGCGGCCGATCACTACACCGGTTTTTTCCCGATTGATCGGTATATCCGGAAAGCCTGCGTCAGCCAAAGCCTCATAGGCGCAGCGTAACGCGATGAAGTGGTCCGGTTCCGAGCCATCAATGCTGTTTGGAGTGACTCCATACTTGACCGGGTCGAATCGGCAAAGGTCACCGAGAAATCCGCCTTTCCGGGTATACGATCGATCCGGGTCGGAGCCCGATGGATCGTAGAAATAATCCGGCTGCCAGTCATCGGGAGCATCGCCTATGCAGTCGACCTTGCCGATAATATTCTCCCAGAATAGGCTAGGCGAATCGGCCCCGGGGAACATGCACGACATGCCGATAATCGCAATGTCACACGGATTGTGGATGGTAGGTGACATTACTGGCCTTCGACCATCCGGTTCAGTTCAGCATACCCGGTTCCCTCAAGTCCCTCGAGCAACGCGATTACGTTGCCATCACGAATAAACCAGGCATCCGCTTGATAGGAGTCGCCGTCGTTAGGGCCGGATATTCTGAATTTTAGGTCGAGCGGCATTTCGCCGTCGATCGGGCCATAGCGATGGACCGCCCTGACGTAGTTTGGCAGCGCGTTTCTTCCGTGCATCGCGCGCGACCAAAGGACACCGAGTTGACTCGCGGCGTCCAAAACGATCGGATTGATCACCCAGCCTCGGTGTTCATTCGATGGTTGTACCTTTCCCGGGGAATGGTAATGTACCCTGGCATCCAGACCGATTTCGGACAGTCCGTTGAATCCCTGCAGCACTTGAAAGGTAGGACCGTGGAACAACCAGCGATCATAGGCGTCCCGGGTATCGAGGGGAAAGCTACCATCCAGCGCTACGAATTCCGGTGACCTTGGGGGCGCAACCGGCTTTTGGGACAGCGTGACCACTGCCTGGTACAGCGCTCGATTGCCGCGCACGGGGTTCACGATACTGACCTTAAAATGGCTCGCTGCGCTGGTATCCTCCGAGTTCCGCTCACAGCGTACAATGATGTCACGGTTTCCGCTATCCAGGCTGATTCCCGACAACACGCGCAGATCGCGAACCGCGGTTACAGTACGATCGGACTCCATGGTTCCGGCCACTTGTGCCATGAGTTCAAGCGCAACGGTCATCGCCAACACGGGACGGCCTTTAATCTGATGATCTCTTAGAAGATTGTTCTTCGCGTCAAGCACGAACAACATCTCGGAAGAGCCATTGACAGACCTCGACAACGGTTTTCCATTCAGCAGGCTGAGCGGGGCGGTATTTTCACTGATCCCGATTATATTGTTCTTCCGGGCCCTCGAGTTTTTAGCAGGTATTGCAACGGATCCGACGGATCGTGCGGACTGTACCCAGGATCCATCGCCCAGCAGAACGCGGGTCGGCCCCGCGGTTTTTTGAAACTGTCGCCAGGCCGCGAATCGCCCCGCGCTCGGCTCAATCAGCGGTACGCCACGCGATTTAAACTGTTCCGCGACTTCCGGAGTTACCATGCCTGTCC
>JBOICY010000351.1:0-4132 GCA_050740335.1 Methylococcales bacterium
TTGAACAACACTTGGGCGCCTGAATGGGCCGGCAGCCGGCTCGGGCTTTCGGCGTCTTGCAGATAACGCAGCAAACCGTAGCCGATGCCTTTGTGCGGGACTTGGGAAAGGTGCGCCTTGACCGCCTCGATGAGAACGCCCTCGGACGCGTCTCGCGGGATCTCGAAGTTCACCGGATAGAGGCTCGTGAACCAGCCCACGGTTCCGGACGGATCGAGTTCGCCGGACAAGGCTTCCCGCCCATGGCCTTCCAGGTCGATCGCCACGCTATCGCTGCCGGGCCAGGTGCAAAGGGTTCGCGCCAGGGCCGCCAGCAGCAGGCCGTCCACGCCGGTGCGATAAGCATTTGGAGCCTCCCGCGCAAGGCCCGGGTTTCCGCCTCGCTGAAATCGGCCCTGCGGCGCGCGGTATCCCCTTCCAGGCTCGAGCCTTCCGGAAAATCCACCGGCAAGTGCGCAGCACCGACGCTGACCGTTGCGAGCCAATGGGCGGCTTCCTGCTGAAGCGATTCGCTTCGGGCCAGGGTCTGTAGACTTTCGGCCCAGCGTTTGAAGGAAGTGGTCCTGGAAGGGAGCGTCACCGCTTCGCCCTTGATCAGTTGGGCATAAGCCCTTTGCAGATCTTCCAATAAGATCCGCCAGGAAACTCCATCCACGGCCAGGTGATGGATGACGATCAGCAGCCGCGGCTTGTGTTCCTCACCCAAATCGAACCAGACCGTCCGCATGATCGGGCCGTCGTTCAGGTTCAGGCCAGCCTGCCAGCGGCTGCAGGCTTCTTCGATGGCCGCAGGCCGCCCAGCTTCCGGCACGGCGGACAGATCCTCGCGATGGCAGATTGCATGCAACTCCTTCGGCACGACGGCTTGACGCCAACCTTGCGCGTCCCGAACCAGCCGCATCCTCAAGGCATCGTGGTGAAGAACCAGATGCTCCGCCGCCCGTGCCAGGGTGGGCCAGTCCAATGCAGCTTCAAGCTCGAGCAGAACCGCCTGATTCCAGTGGTTGGGATGGAAAAATCCCTGTTCCAGAAACCACTGCTGGATGGGCGTCAGCGGCACGTTGCCGCCGGCAGGGTCCTCACTTTCCGCTTTCTGCGTGGCCCGGTCCGCGACCGCCGCGAGTTCCGCCACGGTTTGATGCTCGAACAGTTGACGCGGCGTGAAGGCGATCCCCGCATCGCGCGCGCGGCCGGCGGCCTGGATCGCGAGAATGGAATCCCCGCCCAGGCCGAAGAAGTTGTCGTGGATGCCGACCCGCTCTACCCTCAGCAAATCCGCCCAGATGTTCGCCAGGCACGCCTCGGCCGCATTGCGCGGCGCCACATACTGGTTGGAGAATTGCTGGCCAAGGTCGGGCGTCGGCAGGGCCTTGCGGTCCAGTTTGCCGTTGGCTGTCAACGGCCGGCGGTCGAGCCGCACGAAGGCCGCCGGGATCATGTACTCGGGCAGGGTTTCTTTGAGAAAGGATTGCAGCATTTTCGCCCGGGGCGCCGGCTGCTGGCCGCAGGTCCAATAGGCCACCAATTGCCTTTCGCCGGAATTTTCACCCCGCAACACGACCACGGCTTCCTTCACGTCCGGGTGCTGCCGCAACTGCGCTTCGATTTCTCCGAGTTCGATGCGGAATCCGCGGATTTTCACCTGATGGTCGATGCGACCGAGGTATTCGATGGCGCCGTCCGGGCGGTAGCGGGCCAGATCGCCGGTGCGGTAGAGACGGTTTTCCTCATTTCGGCCATCTTCCAGAGGGAAATCAGGGAAGGGGTTCGGCACGAAGCGCTCGGCGCTCAAGTCGGAGCGGTTGAGATAACCTCGGGCCAGTTGAATGCCGCCGATGTAAAGCTCCCCCGCAATGCCTGTGGGGACCGGATTCCGGCGCTCGTCCAGAAGGTAAACCCGGGTGTCGGCGATGGGCAGGTCCGGGTTGTGCTCGGGGGTGTCGGGAAAACCCGATAGTTCGGCGTCCAGAATCAAGAGTGTTCCGGAGAAATCCGGGAAAGCGTTCACGAATTCGGGTTGAGCCAGTATCAAAGAGACCTTGGCGTCGCTCAGCATCGCCGAAAGACGTTCGCCGGGATAGTCGGGATCGAGAGGAAGGTAGGCGCCGCCCGCTTTCAGGATAGCTAAAAGCCCGATGACCATTTCCAGGGAGCGGCGGGTGCAAATCCCGACCGGAGTGTCGGGCCCGATTCCCGCGGCGATCAAAGCGTGGGCCAGCCGATTGCTGCGAGCATTCAATTCCCGATAGCTAAGCTCCCGGTTTTCGAAAATAACGGCAGTCGCTCCGGGAATCTTTTCCGCTTGCGCTTCGAACAGCCGGCTAAGGGTCGAAGTTTGAGACTGGAGGCCGGGGCTTGCGGTCGCGTTCCACTCCACCAGTATCCTCAGGCGTTCTGCGTCCGCCAGCAGGGGAAGATCGCCGATCGCGGTCCCGGGATCGGTGGTGATGCCCCCTAGCAAGGTTTCGAAGTGATGGGACAGGCGGTCGATGGTGGCCGGTTCGAACACATCGCTGCGGTACTGGAAGGAAAACAGCAGGCCCTCACTACACTCCGCGGCCATGAGCTTCAGAGCAAAATTCTCGACCCGCTCTCGGATTGCCAGGCCGCGCACCGGCCAATCGCCCCGGGCCGAAAGCTCGCCGTCCTCCCCGAGAGCGAGTTGCGCGAGTTCGCTTCCGATGCCCGCTTGCGCCTGCTGCAGCACGAACAGGGTTTGGTAAACCGGCCAGTGGCCGCCGTTGCGCTGGACGTGCAGGCGTTCCACCATGAGGGAAAAAGGATAATCCTGATGTTCCAGCGCACCGAGCAGCGCGTCGTGTACTTCCGCCAAATAGACCGAAAAAAGCTTGTCGCCGGAGGTGTGGCTGCGTAACGGAACCGGATTGACGAAGTTGCCCACGACCGGTGCAAACCGGGCCTGGCTGCGTCCGCTGGTGGGAACGCCGACGATCAGGTCGGTTTGGCGGGTATAGCGGTACAGCAGGACCTTGTACGCCGCGAGCAAAAGGGTAAAAAGAGTAACCCGCTGTTGTCCGGCCAGGATCTTGAGCCGGTTGGTTTCGTCACGCTTCAGTCGCATCGGAACCGAGGCGCCCCGGTACTCCGGCGCCGTTGGCCGCAAGCGGTCCGCAGGTAGCGCAAGTATCGGAAGTTCCCCGGTAAGCTGAGTCCGCCAGTAATTCCGGTCCTCGTTGCCGGATGGGGTATCCAGGTAGCGCTGTTGCCAGGCAGCAAATGCGGCATAGCTTGGAGCAGCGGGAGACGATACGGGTTTACGACCGTTCGCCAGTTCGCCGTAGATTTCTGCCAATTGGTCGACGAGAATGAGGACTGACCAGAGATCGACCGCGATATGGTGGGCGCAGAGCAGGAGCGTGTGGGAAAAGGTTTCAGACTCTAAGCGATAGGCTAAGGACTCCTGGATTCAAGCAGTGTCCGATCCATGGCGGTATGTGGTTACGCGGAAGACCGGACCCCGTTCGAGGTCGAAGGGTTCGCGGACCCGCCGCGCCAGGTCGTCTTGAAGTTCCGATTTCGACCAACCGGAGAGGTCGACAGCGGTAAAGAAGCCGGGCAGATCGGACAACGGCAGCACGCATTGAACGACCTCGTCATCTTCGGTGCGATAGACCGTTCGCAACATTTCGTGGCGCTCGGCCAGGCGCTCGAAGGAGCGCCGCAATGATTCCGGGTCGTCGGCGTTTTCGATGCGCAAGGCCAGATGCAGGTTGTAAACGATGCTTTCCGGTTCCATGTGTTGCAGCGTCCACATGGAAAGCTGGGTGGCGGACAACTTGAAGCTTGGAGGCGTATTGCTTGAGGAAGAAGCGTAGGGTGCGCAGTGCGCACCGCCGGCTTCGGGAACGGTGCGCACAGCGCACCCTACGGCGGCAAGGGCTTCGGCTATTTCCATCACCGACCGGTCGGACAGGAATAGCGTCAGGGGTGTTTCGATGCCTAACAGTTCGTCCACCGCGTGCTTGAGTTCGACGGCCTTGAGGGAATCGAGGCCCGACGCTCGCAAGGACGATTCGATGGATACGGTGGATTCTCTGATCTTCAGCAGACGGGCGATCTTCGCTCTCAGAAAGCGGGCGATCAAAGACGCACGTTGCGCTTGGGGTACGAC
>JBOICY010000352.1:0-2284 GCA_050740335.1 Methylococcales bacterium
CCCATCGCCTGCTGACCCTGATGGAGGCGATCAAGGCCCTGGAAAAGGAACTCGACCAACAAGCCGCCCGATCCGTCTATGCGCAGCAACTCGACACGATCCCGGGCTTTGGCCTGGTGTGTAGCGCCAAACTGGCCGGCGAGATCGGTACCCTGCAAGGTTTCCAGAAACCCGGCAGTTTCGCATTCTATCCGGGGATGGCCCCGTTGGATGACCAGTCCGGCGCTTACCCTGGTTCGAAACCTCCCCGGCAGGTGAACACCCGGGCTCGCAAAGCGATCATGACGGCGGCCTGTCGGCATATGGCCCAGGTTCCGGAATCCCGCGCCTACTATGACCAAAAGCGTTCCGAAGGCAAGACCCACAACCAGGCAATTCGCGCCCTGGGACGTCATCTGACGCGGGTCATCTGGTCGATGTTGCGGCATGACCGAGATTACGTTGAACCGAATCGAGTGCAAGCGGAACAGGCGGCTTAGCGACGCACAAGAGGCCTGTCTATTCAGCAACGGGTGACAGGATCGGGAAAACCACAACCTGACTGGATAAAAAGGATTTTGAGTCATCAGCGCCGGTTTTTCTTTGGCTTGGCCAGAGACAGCGCAACTCGTGTGCAATTCATGGATTGAATACCTTTTTCATCGTCGTTGTTATGGCGACTCCGATCAGTTCAACAGCGTGCCCACCAATTCGCACAAAATAAAATTCAAAATAACACTTGCAAATTCCAGAGGGATGTTCAAGTCTTGGTGCGCCAGGTAAGCTTGGGCACTTGGGAAGGACGGAAAAGAAATCGGTCCTGAAATTGTGCGGAGGGACCCAGTGGGTAACCAATCCCACCCGGCAAAGGTTGGCCACCAGCCGAAAGCGAGTCTTGCGTGGTGATCGGGTAACCGGCGCTGCGAAGCGTAGACAGCGAGTGTGCAGGACGTGTGATTGAGCCCCGAAATGACCGCTTCGCGGGAGCCGACGCCGTCAAGACAGCGGAAGGCAGCACGGAAATGTCGCGAGGGCCTGACATGAACCGTCCCGCCGGGGTCGAAGAGCCGGGCATGCACACACTGGGGTTCTCTGGGAACCTGGGAGGCCCAATGTTCTCCACTCGAACGTGAGAACCGGTACGGGAAAGACCGGACAGCAACTTTCCTGGTCCATCCCCGGCGTGTCCGCCGGGGATGGAAGCGCAGCAACGGACACAGGGGTGGTACGGCTGGACGACGCCAGGAGCCTGCCGGATGGAACGTTGGGAGTCGGAGCCTTCCATATTACCGAGGAAGTAGGGGAACGCCCCCGAGCGGATCCTGCGGAGGGAAGGGAAAGCCGGTTTACAGAACTGTTGGAGGGACACATAGCGGGTGCACAGGAACCCGGAGCCGTGTTCACTCAACGACAACGGATAGCGAAACTGGCCGGAGACGATCCGGACCGGGCATTTTTTTGCCCCATCGTTTCGGGCCGTTCGTCTTGAAGAGTTGGGATGGAGTCACCGCCCGTTTCGACGCCAACCCGGACTATTGGCTGCAAGGACAGCCCGTCGCCAAAACTTTGTCGCTTCGCATCGTCAAGGACGTGAACACGCTCGTGACCGCATTCAAGCGCGGCGAAACCGATATCCTCAACGTGCCGCTGGCGCTGTTCAACGATGTGTTCGACAAAGACGGTGAAGTGAAAGAAGATTGGAGAGGCTTTGTTTATCGCGGAGTCGGACTGAATAACCTTAAGTTTCTCGCCTTCAACATGGAAAAAAGCCCTTGGGGCAAGGATCAGTCGTTGCGCGCGCGGGTGGTGGCGGCTCTCGATGAAAGCCCTGACGCAAAGGCTGTTCATGGGCAAGGCGCGAGTCGCCGATTCCGTGATTCCGTCCGGCGTTCCCGGTTTTAACTGAGATAAGACCTCATGCGCGCGGTATGGCCACGCCTGGCAAAACTATTCGGCGCCTTGTGGCTGATCATTAGCCTGACCTTTTTCGCCGTCTATGCCCTGCCGGGCGATCCGGCGCGTCTGGTTCTGGGGCAGCGCGCCATGCTCGAAACGCTGGCGGCGTTCCGGCAATCGGCGGGCCTCAACGATTCGCTGGCCGTGCAATATTTGCGCTTCTTGGCCAAGACCGCCGAGCTTGAATTCGGCGATTCGCTGGTGCAGCGGCGGCCGGTTATCGATCTGATCGCGGAACGTGCGCCACAAACCCTGATGCTCGTATCAGCCGCCGTCGCGGTAGTGGCGCTTTTTTCCTTCGCGGCGCCGCTGTTCGTCGAACTGGCTGAACGCGGTCCCTGGCTAGTGT
>JBOICY010000353.1:0-8071 GCA_050740335.1 Methylococcales bacterium
AAACGACCGGCGACCGGGAATGCCCTTCGCGTCTGATTGGCGAGGCGGTCATGGAGGAACTGCAAAAACTCGATCATGTGGCCTACGTGCGCTTCGCGTCGGTGTACCGGAGTTTCCAGGATGTGAACGAATTCCGCGCGGTGATCGAAAGTCTCGAAGAAGAACCGCGCGATACGGGTTCCCGTTGAAATCCGCTGGTTGATGACCCTGGTTTTCTAGGAACCGCGCACGATCATGACTCCCGGATTGTCGCTGACTGACGATCGCTACATGGTTCGGGCATTGCAATTGGCACGAAGAGGCCTCTTGACCGCCGATCCGAATCCCTGTGTCGGATCCTTGGTCGTAAAGGACGGCAGGATTGTCGGAGAGGGCTGGCACCGCCGGGCCGGCGGGGCGCACGCCGAAATTGAGGCGCTGCAAATGGCCGGAGAAGCGGCGCGCGGTGCGACGGTTTATGTCACGCTCGAACCCTGCTGTCATTACGGGAAAACCCCGCCGTGTACCGAAAAGCTGATCCAGCTTGGAGTGAAGCGAGTGGTCGCGGCGATGGAGGACCCGAACCCGCGTGTCGCGGGACAAGGCTTCCAGGCGCTCGCCGCTGCGGGAGTCGAAACCCGCGTCGGTGTGCTGGAAGCGGGGGCCAGAGAATTGAATCGCGGGTTTTGCCGGCGCATGCGAACCGGCAGACCCTATGTGGTGAGCAAACTCGCGATGAGTCTGGACGGACGGACCGCTCTGGCCTCGGGAGAAAGCAGATGGATCACCGGTGAAAGCGCACGGCGCGATGTGCACTGGATGCGCGCGCGAAGTTCGGCGGTGCTGACCGGGATTGAAACCGTGCTCGCGGACGATCCCTTGTTGAACGCGCGAGTCGGCCTTTCACGCGAGGAGCTGGTTCAGCCGCTCCGGGTGGTTCTCGATTCACGGCTTCGGATGCCGCTGAACGCGAGGATCGCCGGCGAAGGCCCGGCTCCCTTGATCCTGACGGTCTGTTCCGAGCGCAGCCAATTCGCGCCATTTGTGGATGCGGGCTTTCGGGTGGTCAGCCTCCCTGGAAATACGCAAGGACGGTTGGACTTATGCGCGGTAATGGAATATCTTGGCGGAATCGGCGTCAACCAATTGATGGTCGAGGCCGGCCCGACCTTGAACGGGGCGCTGCTTGCCGGGCATTGGGTCGATGAGTGGGTGGTGTACCAGTCGGCCTGTGTACTCGGGAATACCGCACGTGCCTTGGTTCACCTGCCGGGCCTTGTAAAAATGGCGGACCGTTATCGATTCAAGTTGCTCGATGTCAGGGCCGTGGGCGATGATTTGCGGCTTCGCTACCGGGTTGAAAATTCCGTGCTCGCGGGAGAGCCGTAAAATAACTCCGGATCACTTGTCGGTTCCTGGGTAATTCTATCGGATCGCTATCCTTTGATATGTTTACAGGAATCATCCAATCGATCGGAAAAGTCAACAACCTGGAGCCGCGTGGGTCCGATGTCTGGATCACGGTCGACATCGGGAAGTTGTCGATCGAGGAAATCGATGCGGGCGACAGCATTGCGGTCAACGGGGTGTGCCTGACCGCGGTAAAGACCATCGGCAATTCGTTCGCGGCCGATGTTTCCAACGCAACACTGTCCTGTACCACTCTGCAAGAATTCCGGGCCGGCACGCCGGTCAATCTAGAGTTGGCCTTGACGCCCTCGACGCGGATGGGCGGGCACATCGTGAGCGGTCATGTCGACGGGGTCGGGGTGATTCGGCGAAAGGTTCCGGATGGCCGCTCGATGTGCTTCGAGATCGGCATGCCAAAAGACCTGGCGCGTTATGTTGCAGTCAAGGGATCGATCTCGGTCGACGGCATCAGTTTGACGGTCAACGGCGTGAATCGGGACCGTTTCCAGGTAAACATCGTTCCGCATACGCTCGCCAAAACGACTCTGGGCACTGCCATGATCGGGCAGCGAGTCAACCTCGAGGTCGATCTTGTTGCGCGCTATCTGGAACGCTTGCTGTCGGAACGGGACAAACAACCAGAGCAAATCGATCTTCAGACTCTGGAGAAAGCCGGTTTCTTTTAGAAAGGCATCGCGAATTCTGGTGAACAGGTTATGAATACGAGCAAAGAAATCATCGAAGACATCCGCCAGGGCAAGATGGTCATCATCATGGATGACGAAGACCGCGAAAACGAAGGCGACCTGATCATGGCCGCCGAACCGGTGCGACCCGAGGATATCAACTTCATGGCCCGTTACGGGCGCGGTCTGATCTGCCTGACCTTGACACGGGAGCGCTGCCAGCAGTTAAGACTGCCCTTGATGGTGAACGAGAACAAAACGCCGCATTCGACCAATTTTACGGTTTCGATCGATGCGGCCGAAGGAGTGACCACCGGAATTTCCGCCGCGGACCGGGCCAGGACCATTCAAGCCGCGGTTGCGGCGGATGCGGATCCGGATGATCTGGTCCAGCCCGGTCACATCTTTCCCCTGATGGCTCAACCCGGCGGCGTGCTGAATCGCGCGGGTCATACCGAAGCCGGCTGCGATCTGGCACGGCTCGCGGGGCTTGAGAGTGCCGCGGTGATCGTCGAAATTCTGAACGATGACGGCTCGATGGCGCGACGTCCCGATCTGGAACAATTCGCCGAACAGCATGATCTGAAAATAGGTACCATCACCGATCTGATCAATTACCGGATCCAGAACGAAAAAACCATCGAGCACCTCAGCGAATGTCTGTTTCCGACCGAATACGGTGAATTCAGGCTGCATGCCTACCAGGACAAGATCGATAACAAGCTGCATCTGGCTCTGACCATGGGGGACATTTCCGGCGACAGCCCGGTGCTGGTCCGGGTGCATGCGCGAAACCTTTTATGCGACCTGTTCGCGTCGAAGCGCAGCGACTGCGGATTCCCGTTGCGCCAGGCGATGCAGCGGATCGCCAGGGAAGGCCGCGGGGTGTTGGTGGTGATCCGGCAGGAAGACGATACCAAGTCCCTGGTCGAGCGGATCCATCGCTATCAGATGGAAGATAATGGGATCGATCTGGCCGCGCGCGCGAGCGGAAAATTCGATTGGCGCACCACGGGCGCCGGGGCTCAGATTCTCGCCGATCTGGGCGTACACAAAATGCGGGTGCTCGGCGAGCGGCGTAAGTATATGGGAATATCCGGCTACGATCTGGAGATCGTGGAATATGTTTCCTGCGGTCCCGCGAATTTGAAACTCGCGGTGAATGAATCAGAACTGCCGAAAATGGTATGAGTGAATTGAAAACCTATGAAGGGGCTTTAACCATCGACGGGGCCCGGTTTTGTATCGTGATGTCGCGATTCAACGGCTTTATCGTCGAGCAGCTCGCGGCCGGCGCGGTCGATACCTTGATCCGGCACGGCGGCAACCGCAACGATATCCATCTCGTCAAAACTCCAGGCGCGTTCGAACTGCCTCTCGCGGTCAAACGGATTGCGGCGAGCGGCCGCTATGACGCGATTATCGCGCTCGGAGCCGTGATTCGCGGCGCGACTCCGCATTTTGAATATGTCGCGGGCGAATGCGTCAAGGGCCTTGCGAGCGTGTCTCTTGAATTTAATGTGCCGGTCGGTTTCGGCATATTGACCGTCGATACGATCGAACAGGCGATCGAACGGGCCGGCACCAAGGCTGGCAACAAAGGCGCCGAAGCGGCCTTGTCCGCGATTGAAATGCTGAATCTATTACACAGTCTTGAAAGCTGATGAGTTACGCGCGCACCAACGCCCGGCAATCCGCAGTGCAGGCCTTATACCAGTGGCAGATGACCGGCCAGAATTTGAACGAGATCGAGGAGCAGTTTTATCTCGATGAACATTTCAAGAATGTACACCGCGGTTATTTCAAGGAATTGCTGCATGGAATTCCGCATCAGTTGACCCAATTGGACCAGGCGCTTTCGGAGTTCGCCGACCGTAGGGTCAACGAGATCGATCCTGTCGAGCGCGCGATCCTCCGAATCGGAGTCTATGAACTGTTGAATCGTCCGGATGTTCCCTACAAGGTAATCGTGAACGAAGGGATCAATCTGGCCAAACGCTACGGCGCGACCGAAAGCCATAAATATGTGAACAGCATTCTGGACAAGGTGGCTCATAAGAGAAGACCCGATGAGGCCGGAGACGGAAAAACCAAACCCTGAGGAGCTTCGGCAAGTCCGCCGGATTACCGCGGGAGTCCGATGCCACTCACAGAATTCGGTCTGATCGACCGGTATTTCCGCGCCATCGGGCCCGCGCTCGACTCGACAGTGCGCGGCGTCGGCGACGATTGCGCGGTGTTGCGGCCGCCTGAAGATCAGTTGTTGCTGGTGACCACCGATACCCTGGTCGAGAATATCCATTTCCTGGCAGGTAGCGATCCCGAGTCGCTCGGGCACAAATCTCTGGCAGTGAATCTGAGCGATCTGGCCGCGATGGGCGCAACGCCGGAGTGGGTCACACTGGCGTTAACCCTGCCCGATGTGAATGAGTCCTGGCTCGAGGCTTTCGCAGGAGGCTTCTCCGCTCTGGCCGAACGGTACCGGGTACAACTGGTCGGCGGGGATACCACGCGGGGACCCTTGTCGATTTGTGTGCAGGCGCTCGGCACCGCCGCGGCGGAGCGGATTCTGTACCGCTCCACGGCCTCGCCGGGTGACGGAATTTATGTGACCGGAACGATCGGCGATGCCGGCCTTGCACTCAAGTACTTGGAGGACCCGGAACGACATTGTCCGAAAACGCTGCGCGATCGATTGGATCGTCCCGAACCGCGGATCGAGGCAGGCCAGTCGATCGGCGGGCTGGCCAGCGCCTGTATCGATATTTCGGATGGATTGGTAGCGGATCTCGGCCATCTGTTGCAAGCCAGTCATGCGGGCGCCACGCTGGACTGGAATTTGATCCCATTGTCTCCCGCGGTACGCCAGTATGTCGAACAGAGCCGGGATTTCAATTTGCCATTATGCGCCGGCGACGATTATGAGTTGTGCTTTACCGTTCCCCCAATCCGGGAACAGGAATTGATCCGCGCAGTCGGATCCCTCCCCTACCCCTGTCAGCGGGTCGGAACGATCGATCAACGACCCGGATTACGAATCGAAAACGGCGGCCCGGGTTTGGATTTGAAATTGGGTGGATATGAACATTTTTCGTGACCCCGTTTTGTTGATCGCGTTCGGATTCGGTTCCGGATTATCGCCAAAAGCACCCGGAACCTGTGGAACCCTGGCCGCGATCCCGCTTTACCTGCTGTTGCAAGCGCTGGGTCTGATTCCCTATCTGGCTCTGGTCGGGCTCGCGGGCATAGCGGGAGTGTGGATTTGTTCGACGGCCTCTCGCAAACTCGGCGTTCACGATCATCAGGGAATCGTCTGGGACGAAATCGTGGGTTATTGGATTAGCATGGCCGGAATCCCGGTATCCGTGCAGACTTTGTTGGCTGGATTCCTATTGTTCCGCTTTTTCGACATCCTGAAACCGTGGCCGATCAAAACCATCGACCGTTCCGTCGAAGGCGGGCTCGGGATCATGCTCGACGATGTGGCCGCCGGGGTATTCGCCTGCCTGGGTTTGCATGCCTTGATGCGATTAGGCCTCCTGTAACCGCTATTCCCCGCGGGTGAATATTTCGGGCCCGATCGGGATGGAATCGAGGGCGGGATTATTTCGAAGCGTCAGGGTAAATCTATTCGTAACTATTACAGAGACTCATTAATAACGAAATATAACTTATGCTGAAATATACTCAACCCAAAGCATGCGGATCGGAAAATACCGCGACATTATGTTTCATAATAAGTGTGTTGTGATACTATTCAGCGAGAGTCAATTTAGCTATTTTATTTACCACAGAGAGCACAGAGCACACAGAGAGCGCAAAAATCACGAAGAGGCGGCTCATTCGGGACTAATCAGAAAGTCTGTAATTAGGCTGTAAAGCATGACTTTTTAACAAACTCCGTGATCTCTGTGTTCTCTGTGGTGAATAGTTACATCGTTACATCTATTTTAACCCTCATGTGCTCGGAGGAAAGGCGGACGACGTTGCCCGGCACGGTGGATGCGCCGGTCCTCGTCCCAGTTCGAAGGTCGGCGGTTGGTGGAAGTCGGGCTGGCCGCGGCCTTCGAAGGCCAGGCGGATGTCCTCGCGAAGCGGGCAGGTTGGTTGTTTTTGACGGGGCAAAGACGTGGTAGGCCGGGTGGGCGAGCCGGGGCTTTGGCCAGCTTGCGCCGGGGGAGCAAGGTGTCCACCGTGACGGTCTTGCCGGTGAGATCGAGGGGCTCGCGGAGCGGCATGACCATCCCGATTGAGCGGCTTTGCTTGACCTCGTTGCTCCCGCCCAAGGGCAGGGTGGCGACTTTTTTTGGGTGTAACAGGAGGTCTGGGTCCGGTGGCCCGCAACGCCGAGAATGGGGGTCTGGCGGCCTTCGTCATCGAAAAATAGTATTCTTCGGTACGTTTTTGCGCAAGGAGCACTACAAAGATCGACCTGACCCCGTGACTTCGCTTTTTTCTATTTGTCTATTGACCATGTGGGGTCTCATAGGGGTTAGGCACAATGTCATTAACTTAAGCCATCACAATGCTCTTTTATAACAAGGATTGAACCGGTTCCGGCGAGAGGGCCTGAACTGGCGTTGCACTTTTCGGCCGGGGCGAATCGGTTCGACACAGTGGATAATCAGCTTGAGGAGGTCTTCCAGCAAGGTTCGTATAGCGAATCGGGTTAGCAACAACACGAGCGTATTTTTCATTCGGGATCAGGCTTGGGTGATGTTGATTTGGTAGGCATGTTGACGGGGCAGGCAGGGTTTTGTTTGAGCGATTCATCGCCAGCCAGGGACCGGAGAACGGTGCGATTTTGAGTCAGGACTTTGGCGTGAAAATCCGGTTCGAGACCGACAACCCCGATGTGCCGGAAAAGTTCTCGACTTCCAAGCGACTGTTCAGTCGCTTGAAGCCTGCTTCGATATTCCAGCGCAGAGGCAATACCGTTCTTGAAAGCAGGCAGCCGGGTAGTGGGTTCGATCCAGGAGCCAGGCATTCAGAACTTCGCTCTTGCCGGAGTCGAGCCGCACCCGCATCAAACGGACCGGCAACGGGTGAGCCGACAATCCCTGCTCGGGACCACGGCGACGCGCCGCTTGTTTCGGGTGCAGAACGACCATTTGATCGGCCGCGCCGTTGCCGATAAAGGTTTCGACTGCCTGGCAAAAAGTTCGCTTGACCCGCATCCAAAAGTGTCGCTGCTTGCGCTCATGCAGGGCGAGCAACCAGAAGGCCGGATAACCCCGATCGTAAACCATCAGATCGTCGCGATGACTGCCGCTCAAATGGCCGGCGGCCAGGCTGCGCTCACTCACCTGGATCGGTGCAATCCGGGCATCGATCACGCGATCATTGAGCGTAGCGTAGTAACCCGCAACCAACGCCATCGGACACGCTTCGCCGAGCGTGCCATTGCCGTGTACTCCGAGGTGCTCGCGAATCGCTGCTTGGTCGGGCAATCGACACTGGCTCCCGGCGCCGGCACAGACCCGCAAGCCTTTCTGCCCGGTTTGGTTTCCGCAGGCTCGTAAACTACCTGCAATGTGCGTTGAGTCAGCTCGACCAAGGCTTGACCGCAGATAGCTGTTTGCGGGCTTTACTGAAGGCCGCTTGGCAGTCACCTGGCACAGCCGCATTGCACTCCCGTCCAGGGTCTGAAAAAAGCGCTCCAATTCCTGCCGCAAGGAACCTTGGATTGCCGGTTCAGCAAAAACCGGATGAGAGGCGCGAAAGGAAGTTTTCTAGGGCGGATGAAAGCGGTTTCCGACAGCCGATGTTTCGGAACGAAATCCGCAGAATTGATCGTTTTAGTTATAAACTTATAACATTTCTCAAATAATGCTGAGGTTCATGCTTGGCCCCTGTTTCGGTCGTGTAGTCACATTGAAATTATACTCTATTGCAGTTTGTTATGCTTAAGTTAATGACATTGGTACCAGGCATGAAAATGCTGCACATTCCACCCCGAATGCCGACTCCGATACCGATCCACCAGCCGAACCACT
>JBOICY010000354.1:0-12235 GCA_050740335.1 Methylococcales bacterium
ATAGTGATCGGCCCGCTCAGGTTTTCGATCGACGCTTTGCCAACCAGCATTTTTCCCAACATTTTGATCGTCAACAGAGAAAAATCGGTTACCTTCCAGATCGAGACGCCCAGAGCCGGCAGTACACCGAGCCGGTACTCGACCTTTAAATGATCAACCGTGCCCTCGGGAATCCGGACCGTCGCTCCGATCTGCCCGATTTCTCCGTTTTCGGTTTGAACCACCGCGGGGATTAAATCCAGCGCGAGTCGTACTCCATTGCGTTCGACAACGGTGTGAATCGGTTTACCCGGGTTTCCGCGAATAATTTCCACCCATTGATTCCAGTTCGAAATGTCGATTCCATTCGCCCTGACAACCAGGTCTCCGGCTTCGAGTCCGGCAGCGGCGGCGGGACTGTTCTGCTTGATACTGTCGATTCGCGGCGGCAAGTCGGGCTGCCAGGGACGGAAACCAAGTGCATCCTGGAGGCGCGCCGGGTCCATCGCGACCGGTTCCGGAATCTTTAAAATTCTGGTTGCAATCGATCCCGCTGCGGATCGAACTTTGACGTCAAACTCTTCCATATCGACGGCTTTTGAAAAAACTTCGGAGATTGCGTGGTTCCAGGTCGGAGTTCCGTTACCATCGACTTCGAGGATCTCGTCTCCCTTCTCGAAGCCGGCCTGGCTCGCGATCGTACCGGGCTCGACTTCGCCCAATAACGGGCGAAAGCCGGTTTCTCCGTTGATCAGAATACCCCAGAAGATCAACACGGCCAAAGCCAGGTTGAACAAGGGTCCGGCCAGAACGATTGCGCTGCGCGCCTTCAACGACTGGCGATTAAAGGCATAAGGGATATCTTCCGGAGCCACCTCTCCTTCCCGTTCGTCAACCATTTTGACATAACCGCCAAGCGGAATGGCCGCGACCAGATATTCGGTCGAAGCGCTATCCTTCTGGTATTTCCAGATCGCTTTTCCAAATCCGATCGAAAAACGGATGACCTTGACTCCCAGGCGACGGGCTACCCAGAAGTGTCCGAATTCGTGGAACGCGATCAGGATCGCCAACGCAACGATAAAGAAAACCAGGGTATGCAGAAATGAACCCACGATTCAGTTCGCAAGATCAGCGAAGATAAAGTCATTCGCCAGATTTCGAACCTCACGATCGGTCTCCAAAACCAAATCGAGACTATCCGCGGCGTTGGGCTCGGCATGATTGAGACAATGGTCGATTACGTTCACGATATCAGTATAGCGAATTCGCCGATCGAGGAAGGATGCAACGGCAACTTCATTCGCGGCATTCAGGACAGCCGGCAGATTGCCGCCGGCTTCGACCGCTTGATAGGCAAGCTTCAGACAAGGAAAGCGCTTTTGGTCCGCGGGTTCAAAATCCAATCGTTGGACTCGAAACATATCCAATGGTTCCGCGCCGGAATCGAAGCGGCCCGGCCAGGCCAGCCCATGGGCGATCGGAATGCGCATATCCGGGTTTCCGAGTTGGGCCAGGACCGAACCGTCTACATAATCGACCATCGAATGAATCACGCTCTGAGGATGAATTACAATCTGGATATCCTCCGGATTCATGTTGAACAGCAGGCAGGCTTCAATCAATTCCAGCCCTTTGTTCATCATCGTGGCTGAATCGACCGATATCTTCCGGCCCATGTCCCAGTTCGGATGAGCGACCGCCTGTTCCGGGGTTATCAGGTGAAATTCATCCAGGGGCTTGGTCCGGAACGGACCGCCCGAGGCCGTCAAAAGGATTTTCCGGACCTGCCTGTCGCGTCCACCGGTTCGATAACCCGCGGGCATGCACTGAAAAATCGCGTTATGCTCGCTGTCGATCGGCAACAATTCAACCCGGTGATCGGACACCTCCTTCAACAGAATCCGGCCGGACATCACCAAAGCCTCTTTGTTGGCGAGCAATATCCGCTTCCCGCCGCGCGCGGCCGCCAGGGTGGGCAGCAAACCCGCGGCGCCGACTATCGCGGCCATGACAGTATCCACCTCGGGCAGGGCGGCGATCTGTTCAAGCGCCGCGGCGCCTCCGAGTACTTGGGTCCAATTGCCGGGGTGCCGGCTCAAGCGTTCCTGCAAGGTGCTGACTTTTCCCTGATTGACCACCACCGCATATTCCGGGTTGTGCCGGATACATTGATCATAAAGCGTATCGACATTCGAATTCGCACTCAGCGCGACAATCCGGTAGTCCTCGGGATGGCGGGCGGCAACGTCCAAGGTACTGACCCCGATCGAGCCCGTGGAGCCGAGCACGCAAATCGATCTCACTGGATCAACCCGATGTGGATCAACATGATGCCGGTATAGAACACCGGAATCGCGGCGATCAGACTGTCGAGCCGGTCAAGCATACCGCCGTGACCGGGCAGGAGGTTTCCGCTGTCCTTCACGCCGCGCCAGCGTTTTGCGAGGCTGATTGCCAGGTCTCCGTAAATCGATATGTGGACTGTAATCAAGGACAGCAGGATAAAATCGATTTTGATGGCCGGTCTGAAATTATTATAGAAAACCAGGGCGATCGCCATGGCCAGTCCAGCCGCCAACGCGCCGTACATGCCCGCGATCGTCTTTCCGGGGCTGATCAGGGGTGACAATTTCGTTTTACCGCAGGCGCGTCCGACAAAATAGGCCAGTACATCGGCCGCCCAGATCAGGAGCAACAGAAAAAGCACGAATTCATAGCCATGATAGATCCTGAGACGCACGAAAAATACCCACGCCGCGACCAGCATGAACCAGCCCACGGCCAGCCTGACGGTAACCGATGGCCGCGATTTCAGCAGGTTTCTTTCATTGTTTTTGAGGACCACGCTCGCGATAATCCAGAAGACCACAGCCGGAATCCCGAACCAGTCGACGACCAGCGAATACTTGAGAATATCGCTGTCTTCGTAAAAATTCGCGATATTGGCAACGATGTCCGTCCAGTACCAGAACGGCAGCAGGCCAACCATCACCGCAAGCACATACAGGGTCTGGGTCACGATCGTTTGCAGCCCGCTGAGCTTCGACCATTCCCAGGCACACAATGCCACAACCAATGCCCAGGCGATCGAAAACCAATCATTCGACAGGCCGATGACCGCCCAGATAATCAGTGGCGCGAGGATCGATGCAGTAATTACACGAGCTAACAACATAATGAAACAATTATTATTCTTGATATTCCAAAAACAGTGCTTAACGGACCATTTCCTGTTTCGGGTAACCCGATTCGATCTGTTCACTGGTGTAGCCGAAGCGACGCTGGCGCCCCGCATACGCTTCTATGGCGAGATCCAATGATCTTTCATTGAAGTCGGGCCACAGCGTATCGGTGAAATAAAGCTCGGTATAGGCGAGCTGCCAAAGCAGAAAATTACTGATCCGGTATTCACCGCCGGTTCGAATGAACAGGTCGGGTTCCGGAAGGTCCGGAAACGATAGCCTCGAATCAATCGATTCCAGTGAAATGGAGTCCGCGGAAATCATCCCCTGTGCCACTTCCCCGGCAATTTTTCTGGTTGCCTGCAGGATATCCCAGCGTCCTCCGTAGTTGGCCGCGATAACCATAGTCAGGCGGGAGTTGTTTTTGGTTTTTTCTTCCGAATTCGCAATTTCTTGCTGCAGCTTTTCTGAAAATGCGCTCTTGTCGCCGATGAAACGCAACCGGATTCCATTCTCGTGCAGGGTCTCAGTCTGTTCCTCGAGCGTCGAAACAAACAATTCCATGAGCACACTGACTTCTTCTTCGGGTCTGCGCCAGTTCTCGCTGCTAAACGCACACAAGGTCAATACGTCGACTCCCCGCTCACCGCACCGTTTCAAGACCTTCTGAACAGACTTGACGCCGGCCTGATGCCCGGCGGTACGCGGTAAAATCCGCTTCTTTGCCCAGCGACCATTGCCGTCCATGACGATTGCAATATGCCGGGGAACGTCATGATTTTCCGGCTCTTGATTTTTTGTTTGCTTGGTCATGAAACAATTCCAACAAGAACTTCCTTTCGGTGAATTTGTACCCGGGTCATCCACATCCGCGATCGATCAAACAGAAAGCAAATCTTTTTCCTTTTCCTGCAATTGCTTGTCGACTTCTTTGATGAAGCGATCCGTTGTGGCCTGAATGCGGTCGATGGCCTGATGCTCATCGTCTTCACTGATGAGCTTTTCCTTCAGAGCCTCCTTGAGATCGTTATTCGCATCGCGCCGAATATTGCGGATCGCCACCCGTCCCTGCTCGGCTGCGTGGCGAACTACCCGAACCAGATCCTTGCGTCTTTCCTCGGTCAAAGCTGGCAGCGGGATGCGGATCACCGTGCCGGAGGTCGCTGGATTCAATCCGAGATCGGAAGTGAGAATCGCTTTTTCGATCACGGGCACGAGATGTTTTTCCCAGGGGGTCACCGTGAGAGTCCTCGAATCCTCGACTGCAACGTTCGCTATTTGCTTCAAAGGGGTTTCGTTTCCATAATATGGCACCATAATATGATCGAGAAGGCTGGTGTGCGCCCGCCCGGTCCTGATTTTGGAAAATTCCTGTTTAAGAACTTCCACCGATTTCCGCATCCTGGATTCGGTATCTTTGACAATTTCTTCAATCATTTTCGCATCCCGTTTCGATCAGTGAACCCACGCTGCCGCCTTGCATAAGCCGCATGATAGCCCCGGATTCGAAAATATTCATCACGCGAAGCGGCATGTTGTTGTCACGGCACAATACCAGCGCGGTGGCATCCATGACATTCAGCTTCTGCTCGAGCGCCTGATCATAAGTCAGACGCCGGTACAGCCTGGCATTCGCATGCTTCATGGGATCCGCGGAATATACGCCATCGACTTTGGTCGCCTTGATCAACAACTGCGCATTGATTTCGATGGCTCGAAGACTGGCCGCTGAATCGGTTGTAAAAAACGGATTTCCAGTTCACGCGGCAAAAATCACGACCCGGCCTTTCTCGAGATGGCGCACAGCCCGGCGCCGGATATAGTCCTCGCAGACCTGATTGATTTTCAGCGCGGACATCACCCGGACCGGTTGACCGAGATTTTCCAGGGCATCCTGCATGGCGAGCGCATTGATCACCGTGGCCAGCATACCCATTTGATCGCTGGTCACCCGATCCAGTCCTTCGGACGCTTTTTCGGCGCCGCGCAGGATATTTCCGCCGCCAACGACCACGCCGGTCTCAACACCGGCCAAACACAAGTCACGGATTTCTGAGGCCAGGCGTTTAACGGTGGCAGGGTCGATCCCGGTACCCTGCTCGCCCATCAGAGCTTCCCCGCTGAGTTTCAGCAATATCCGCTTACAGATCAGCCGGCTCATTCGTGGCCTGTGATCACGCGGCCCATCCCGGAAGCCGGCGAAATTCCTGGAAGCCCACCGTTATCCCGGCGGGTTTTGAATTCAAGGCATGCGATCATTTTCAATGCCCCTTGACCTGCGCCATGACGTCTTCGGCAAAATTTCCCGTTTTCTTTGCGATTCCTTCCCCCACTTCGAAGCGGTCGAATCGCACCACGCTCGCATGCCTGTCCCCAAGCAACTTGCCGACGTTGATATCGGGATCCTTGACAAAAGGTTGGCCAAGCAGCGTGATTTCGCCAAGAAATTTCTTCAATCGGCCCTGCACCATTTTCTCGATGACAGCGGCGGGTTTGCCGCTTTCCTGGGCCTGCGCCACGAAAATCTCTTTCTCGCGGCGGATCACTTGCTCCGAAACAGCGGTTTCGGCAATAAATTCGGGTTTGCTCGCGGCGATATGCATCGCGATATCCTTAGCCAGGTGTTCGTCTCCCCCATCGATCTGGACCAGTACACCGATCCGGCTTCCATGCAGATAGCTCCCGATAAAGCCCTTCTCGCTTCGATAACGGACAAAGCGTCGAACATTGATATTTTCACCGATCCTGGCGATCAATTCGACACGTGCTTGTTCGAGCGTTCCACCCGAAGCCAGGGGCAGGTGCATCAGAGCATCCAGTTCATCGACATCGGAGTTTACCGCGAGGGATCCGGCCGAAGCCGCAAAAGCATTGAAATCATCTCCCTTGGCAACAAAATCGGTTTCGCAGTTCACCTCGATCATGACCACGGTTTTCTCATTCGCCGGCCCGTTGAAAAAGATGCCACCCTCCGCGGCGATCCGGGATGCCTTCTTATCGGCTCTTGCCAATCCGGATTTACGCATTTGCTCGATTGCAAGTTCAAGGTCGCCTCCGGTTTCGACCAGCGCTTTTTTACATTCCATCATTCCCGAGCCGGTTCGTTCACGAAGTTCCTTTACCATTGCAGCCGTTATGTTCATTTCGATCACCTAGAAACTGTATCTTGATCTCGACAAATGGACCAGAACATCAAACCGGCCCGAGTACCGGACTATTCGAGCGCTAATCCAGTTCGGCATCCACCGAGCGATCCGGTTCATCCATTTCGACAAACTCATCTCCGGTCATCTCGACATCCAGACCCTTGGCTCTCCCTTCAAGAATGGATAACGAAGCACTCTGAGAGTACAGTTGGAGCGCGCGAATGGAGTCGTCATTGCCGGGAATCATATAATCGACGGCATTCGGTTCATTGTTGGTGTCGACTATTCCCACCACCGGGATGGCAAGCTTTTTCGCCTCGTTCACCGCATTATTTTCATACCCGACATCCAGAACGAACAATACATCGGGCAACTTGTTCATGCTCTTGATTCCGCCGAGACTGTTCTCCAGTTTCCCCAGTTCGCGGGTCATACCCAAGCCTTCCTTCTTACTGAAACGTTGCATGCTGCCGTCCGCCTGCATTGATTCGAGTTCCTTCAGGCGTCCGATCGATTGTTTGATGGTCTTAAAATTAGTCAGCATTCCGCCCAGCCATCTATAGTTGACATAGGGCATATTGCATTTTTTTGCTTGTTCCTCAACCACCTTGCGGGCCGCCTTCTTGGTGCCCACGAATAAAACGATTCCCCGGTTGGACGCGACGTTTTCCAGATATTCCATCGCTTCGTTAAACAGGGGCAGGGTTTTTTCGAGGTTGATGATGTGAATCCTGCCCCTCGCGCCAAATATATACGGGGCCATTTTCGGATTCCAATAGCGGGTCTGGTGTCCGAAATGAACGCCAGCTTCCAACATCTGGCGCATGGAAACATTTGCCATAAAAACTACTCCTATAATTTTGACTGTCGTTACGCTTCTTCGAACATGCGGTGGGACCGTCACCTGGGTTAGGCCTCCACACATCCCGTTTGGTAGACCGCGGGTTCTGCCCGCCGCACCCATACCAAAGGTGATGATGTGTGTGAGAAATATTGCCAAAATCGGCGTTGCTTTATACCATAAATAGATTTATCCAACAATGCATAGAGTCGAACGGACCGAAAGTTTAAAAAAACCCGACCCAAGGCTTACTTTGAATACCCTTCCAGCATTCATTCAAAATTACGGACAGATTCCCGCGCGTTCCGGATCTGAGCTGTCGATTTTGTACTTCGATCGAAACTCACCCGCCGCATGAGTATCCCGCTTAAATCACCAAAAGAAATCGAGCTGATGAGGATTGCCGGACAACTGGCCGCGGAGGTTTTGGGAATGATCGAAGCCTGTGTCGTGCCCGGAATCACGACCGAGGAGCTGGACCGGATCTGTCACGATTATATCGTGAATGTACAGCACGCGATCCCCGCGCCACTCAATTACCGCGGCTTTCCCAAATCCATCTGTACATCGATCAACCACCAGGTCTGTCACGGTATTCCGAGTCAAAAAAAACTCAAAGACGGTGACATCGTCAACATCGACATCACCGTGATCAAGAACGGATATCATGGCGATACCAGCAAAATGTTCCTGATCGGCAGGCCTTCGCAACATGCGCGGAATCTGGTCGAAGTGACTCAGCAAGCGATGTACACCGGCATCCGGCAGGTCAAACCGGGTGCCCGGCTCGGCGATATCGGTCATGCGATTCAAAAATTCGCCGAATCGCGACGTTACTCGGTGGTGCGCGAATTTTGTGGCCACGGAATCGGGAAAATCTTTCATGAAGAACCGCAGGTGCTGCATTACGGAAAACCGGATACCGGCCTGGTGCTCGAACCCGGTATGGTGTTCACCATCGAACCGATGATCAACATCGGGAAACGGCATATCAAAATCCTCGCGGACGGATGGACCGCGGTTACCAAGGATCACAGCCTTTCCGCGCAATGGGAACATACCCTCGCGGTAACCGAAACCGGATTCGAAATATTCACTCTGCGTAAAGAAGAAACCATTGAAAAAGACCGCATTGAACTTAGCCATTAACGACTCGGCGTTTCAAACAGAGAATTCGGTTGGTTACTACAAAAACGCGATCAGTCGGCATACCGATCAAATCAGTCGCGAGTTTCGAGACGGAGCACCGATTTTTGACCTGCTCCGATCGCGCTCGGATCTGATCGACCATATCCTTTTAAGCAGCTGGAAGCATTTTCTGCACGTCGACCCGAACCATTTCGCGCTGGTCGCGATCGGCGGTTACGGACGCAGAGATCTGCACCCGTGTTCGGACATCGATATTCTGATTCTTAATCGTGATTCGGAAAGCGAGATTCATAACCACGCGCTGGAAAATTTTTTACGTTTCCTGTGGGATATCGGACTGAAACTCGGAAACCGCGTGAGTACCATGGACGAATGCGAGGAAGCGGCGCGCTCGGATCAGGTTTACACCACCGCGCTGCTCGAATCCAGGCTGCTATACGGTTCCAAGGTTCTTTTCAATGCAATGAAGACCCGCACAGGGCCGGATCATATCTGGCCCTCCACCCGGTATTTCGACGCCAAAATCGCCGAGCAGCGGGAGCGTTATGCCAAATTCAACGATACCGGCTTCAACCTCGAACCCAACGTGAAGGACGGGCCGGGCGGTTTGCGCGATGTTCAGATGATCGCCTGGTTGAAAAAAAGACATTTCCGGTCCGCTACCTTGCGGGAACTGGTAGACCGTGGCTGCCTGACGTTAAAAGAGTACGAGGAACTCAAGGTCGACCAGAGGTTGCTGAGTAGAATCCGGTTCGCATTGCATCTCCTGACCGGCCGGGCGGAAAACCGGCTGTTGTTCGATTTTCAATCCCAGCTCGCCGAACAATTCGGCTATCAGGATACTCCGGAATCCAGTGCCGTCGAACAGTTCATGCAGAAATACTATCGGACCGTCATGTCCGTGGAACGCCTCTCCGATATATTGTTGCAATTGTTCCGCGAACTTATATTCGTGGAAGACGAAAATCAGAAAATCGAAGCGATCAATCACCGTTTTCGCTCGGTCGGCGGATTCATCGAAGTCACCAATCCCGCGGTATTCAAAGAAAATCCGCTGGCTTTGCTGGAAGTCTTCCTGTTGCAACAGCAGATACCGAGACTTAAGGGTATTCGTGCCTCCACAATTCAATTGATTCGCGAAAGTCTACCCGTGATCGATGAGCAATTCAGGGCGAACCCGAGTGCCCCCAGAATGTTCATGGAAATTCTGTCGCAGCGCAACGGCATCACGCACCAGTTGTGCAAAATGAACTGCTACGGAGTACTGCCATCCTACATGCCGGCCTTCGAGCATATCGTGGGTCGTATCCAATATGACCTGTTCCATATCTATACGGTCGACCAGCATACCCTGTTTCTGGTCGGCAACCTGCGCAGTTTCGCATCGGATAAACGCAGAGACGAATTGCCGTTCTGCAACGATATCTTCATGCTGATTCGGAAACCCTCTCTGTTGTACGTCGCGGCCCTGATGCATGATATCGCCAAGGGCAAAGGGGGTGATCATTCCGTGATCGGAGAACAGATTGCAATCGATTTCTGTAAACTGCACGGTCTCACGCGACACGAGACCGATCTGGTTGCCTGGCTGGTTCGATATCATCTGATCATGTCGATGACCGCGCAGAAGAAGGATCTGACCGACCCGAACGTGATCCATGAATTCGCAACCCTGGTCGGTACCCTCGAACGCCTCAATTATCTCTATTTGTTGACGGTCGCCGATATCCGTGCAACCAATCCGCAAATGTGGAATTCGTGGAAAGACAGCCTGCTCAAGGATCTGTACGTCGCCGCCCAGAGAGCTTTACACAGAGGCCTGGAAAATCCGGTCGCTCAAAGCATCCGGATCGAGACCAGTCGCCAGGAAGCCCGTTCGATTCTGGCGCGCCTGGGCGTTTCGGAGTCAACCATCGACTCGGTCTGGAAGAACTTCGGCGACAATTACTTCCTGCGCTATTCGACCGACGAGGCGGTCTGGCATACGATCGCGATCTCCGCGAGTGATCCTCATGAATTACCCTTGGTGGTCCTGAGGCCGCAGAGTCAGCGCGGCAGCGTGGAAATTTTGCTCTATGCGATGGACCAGGACCACCTTTTTTCGCGCAGCACCGCGATCCTTGACCAATTGGGCCTGACCATACTCGATGCCCGCATCGTGACAACCCGGAACGGAAGGGTCATCAACAGTTATCTGGTGCTTGAACAAGACGGCGATCCAATCCGCGACATTTACCGCGAACATCAAATATGCCGTGAGCTTCAGGATCGAATGTCGGCGCCGGGACCTTTACCCTTAACGAATGGCGGCCGGCGGGTTCCGAGGCAGGTCAAATATTTTCCGATCGCACCGAGTATCGTGTTCGAAAACGAAGCGGGAAATCCAAACACCCTGCTCGAATTGACAGCGGCCGACCAACCCGGATTATTGTCGAAAATCGGCCGGGCATTCGACCGCTTCAACATACGCGTTCATCAGGCCAAAATTACAACGATCGGTAATCGCGCCGAAGACGTTTTTTATATTTCCGATAAGCACAACCAGACGATTGATTCCGAGAGCCTCAGAGAAGAAATTCGCAAAACGATCATAGAGATGATCGCTCAGTGACCAGCAAAAAATGAGCCGCCGATCTTGCCGATTCAATCATTTCAGTCCCCGTTTTAGCTCTGACTTAAACGCCGGTCTATAAACTCGGCGAGAATCAAGAAACCTTCCTGGTCCAGATTCTTGAAGCGCATCCCCACGTGATAGCGGTCCAGTGCGACCCGTCTCGAAAACGCGACCGCACAGCATACCTCGATCGTACTCGTTTCATTATTTGCACGCGGCATGACCATGGTCACTTTCACCTCGATCGGCCTTCCGTCGCGCGTCCATTCTCCGCGTGGAGTCAATAGCTCACGCTCGATCGCATTACACTGCAACCTCAAGCCCGTACTCGATGTATCCAGTACGATCCCCTTGATTTTGAAACCATCCGCGCAAGCGACTTCCGCATCGATATTCGCGTTGACCCGAGGATAATGCCGTTTTTCCAGATTGGGTAACAAATCTTCCCCCGACTTCACATTTGGATTCTCACGCAAATATATCATATTCCGATTCTACTGCTTATTATTAGTTCAACTTATCAGGTACTTCCGGAATATTTTAAATGAAGCGCTGTAATCGATAAATCGGAATTTCAAACTCTTCATTCAGACGGCGATAAAATATCATCCGGGATGGGGGCGGAACTGTCCGGACCCGAGCGGGAAAATCGGCGTTCATTCCGGATTATTGGACGTTGCGCGCAATCAGCATCGACTCGCGACGGTGATCGGACACGAAATCGGGCACGTGCTCGCGCGCCACAGCAACGAAAGAATCTCTCAACAGTACGCGGCCCAGACGGGGCTTGCACTCACTCAGGCGCTCGCGGGAGCAAGCCTTGGCCCGGGAACCGGACAGGCCCTGATGGGGCTTTTGGGGCTCGGCGCGGAATACGGAATTCTGATGCCATTCAGCAGGACCCAGGAGAGTGAAGCCGACTTCATCGGACTCGACCTGATGGCCGATTCTGGATTCGATCCGCGCGAAAGCATCACGCTGTGGCAGAATATGTCCGCGGCAGGCGGCGGAAGCCCGGTCGAGTTTTTATCCAGCCATCCGTCCCATGGGACCCGGATTGAAGATTTACAAAAACGCATGCCGCACGCGATGGCCTTGTGGGAAAACGCCAGAAACCATGGCTACAATCCCGAGTATTAGGGCAAAGGGCGCCCAGCAAAAAACAGCAATTCTCAATGTGAAAAATAATATCCTCGTAGGTTGGGTTGAGCGGTAGCGAAACCCAACGTTTGCGTTCCATTGCAGGCTGAGGTGTTGGGTTTCGTTCCTCAACCCAACCTACAACAGGCCGAAGACGAGCCATCATGAGAATTGCTGAGCG
>JBOICY010000355.1:0-2860 GCA_050740335.1 Methylococcales bacterium
GCAGTGGGATGGAGAGATCCGTCCCTACGATCACATCACCGCGAGCTTCGTGATCGCGGAAGGCCAGGCGCAAGTCATGCGACTCTATGGATACCCTCATCCCCTGGAGATCGGCGGCTGGAGCTACTGCCATCAGCGGCCGTTCAAGCCTACGCAGGGAAGGCGCGTGCTCTTCGGGCCGATTCATCCCAACAATAACGGCTGGCTCTCCAAGCTGGATTTGTCCATTAACGCCCGGGCCTTCGAGATCCTTTACGATCTGGCGCAGGCGGGAGAGATGGAGCTAACCGTCCGCCACCTGAATACTTTGGAGCGGAACGGACTGGAGGAGCGGCCGGGTGTTCGATATACCCACGGCCTCCCCGACCTGTCGGTCGCGGACATCGATGCTGCGGATATCGTGGTATCTACACAGACCTTCTTATACCTGGCTGTGGCGCGCGGGGTCCCGGCAGTCGGCATTGGGGAAGACGTTCCCTTCCATTATGGGAACTCTGATGAGAATTTTCGTTTCGTCGCCTCATGGGACAAATACGGTCACCTGGTGGCGTTCCCCCTGGACCTGCTGAAGGCAGATGACCCGCTCGCGCTGTTGCGCCAGGCGCAGCACTCCGATCAGGCTGTCGCCGAGTGGCGCAGGCTGTTTATTGGCCAGACGTTCCAGCCCGAAGCCTTTGTCCGCACGATCGACCGTTACCTGGAGGCGGCATGACCTTCACGTATGATCTTTCGGAAGACGATGTCAACCTCCTGAATGTCTCGCGGGTCCGGCTCGAGCTCGGCGACACGACCGCAAACGCCGGCGTGCGCCCCAATGGCAGCAACCTGACCGATGAAGAGATCCTGTTATGGCTCGACGAGCAAGACAACGACATCATGCAAACGGTCGCGCGGGCTTGCGCAGCCCTCGCGAATATGTGGACGAATGTCGCCAACATCACTGTGGGGCCGCGGCGTGAAGAGCTTGGCCAGATTGCCAAAGGCTGGGCCGATCGTGCGTCGCAGGCGCTGCCCTTTGCGGATGCCAGCTATCAAGTGAATGTCATCCCGGTCGACCAGGTGCACGATCCGTACCAGGTTCGGTCGGAAGATGAGTCAGGCTTGTAGGCATGGACATCCTCGAAGGCGATACGCTGGTCGTTGGCAGTAAAGAGTATCCGATCAAGGAGTGCGGCGAATGGAGCACGGACAAGATGAACACGCCGGGCTTTCGGCGGATGGCCAACGTCACCGCCAGCACCAAACGACCCCCCGCCATCTCTGCTGGGAAACGCGGTGCAGCCGTCACGAAACGCAGCGGCCTGAAATGTACGCCGCTGGATCCGGTCTCTGCTGAGATCCGGAAGCGTGTTGCGCTCGATACGCCGCATGAGCTGCTGCAAACCTTCATCACGGAGGGAAGCGGCTTTGTGCACCTGGTGGTGGAGGACCTGAAGAAATGACCACCGCGATGATCGATCGCTCGGCACTCCGGGCCGCCCTGGCCACGTTGCTCTCTGCGGAGCTGGTCGGTGCCAGCAAACCGGTCGAAGCTGTGTATTCTTATCAAGTGTCTGACATGCAAGGCAAATCGCCCGTGGTGTTCGTGACCTCGGCAGGTTCTTACCGCCGCAATCCGGAACGCTCCACCAGGCCGACCTCGATTGCTTATCTGGACGTGAATGTGTTTGTCCTGTATAGCGATCCTGGCGCGGGCTGGACTGAACAGCACAGCGAAGAACGACTCGACCTCGTCGAAAAGAAGGTCGCGGAGGTCGTGGTCAATCACAGCGGCGATACCACCAAAGAAGCCTGGATGAATTTGGACTTTGCCGGCCGCAGCGAAGTGACGTCGGTGATCATCGGCGGCAAAGATTATGACTGGGAAGTGATCCCGCTCATGGCACAACTCTGGGCAGCGTAACGCATGATCAAGACCGAGCATAACGTTCGCGAGGTGATCCGAGACATCAAGCGCTTTATGTCCGAAGGCGTGCCGGCAGCTGGTCTGTATGCCCTGAACGCCACAGCCAAGCGAATCCAAAAGCGCATGAAAGTGCCAGGCAAGCCGATCACCTATCCGGTCAACTGGGATAGTGTCAGGCAGATGATCGCCTACTTTGCATCAAACGGTTTCGGCGAAGGGATCCCGTACCGGCGCAAAGGCCGTTACGAGCAAGGTTGGCAGGTCCGAGGAATTCCCAACGGCGTCGAGCTGGGCAATCGCGAGAGATCCGCCCGATTCATTGGCGGCCTGCCCAGCGGCGGGGATCTCTCGCCAGGCAAAAAACAATCGAGCATTCACAGGGGTCGCTGGCCACGCTTGCGTCCTGTTGTGGATGAGGAAGTTAAGAAACTACCGCAAGACGTGATCGATCGTTTAAGAATCGAAGCGTCAAAATGAAAAGGAGTAATCATGGCAAATAAACCATTCGTCGGCTTTGGCGTCCGCAGAGGGTTCATTTATGAACTGGATCAATATGGACACCCGGCCGCGCCCAGTCCATTGCCCTACGTTGGCTCGAATATCTATGGCATTCGAGGCTTCAACCTCACGGATCCGCCTGCGCGCGTGATCTCGCACTTCGACGGCGATAAGGTCAGCCAGCAACAGACCTTCCCGCCCACCGATGCGTCGACCGGTTCCATCACAATCGATGGATCTGATTTGGATCTGAATGCTCTGGTGGGTGGCGTGAAAAAGACCACCATTTCAGGCATCGAGATTCTGCCCTCGATGACCGACCAGCGCGGGAGTGAGCCGCTCGTCGGTATCCTGGTCTATCAGGCCGCGAAAGATTCAAGCGGCCTTGTTGGCTGGCATACGCGCATCGTGCCCAAGACTACCGCGATCAAGCAGGATGGTTCCTTCGGGGAGAAC
>JBOICY010000356.1:0-2274 GCA_050740335.1 Methylococcales bacterium
GGCCAACGCGTACAATTGAGACTGGGCATCAAAGCAGATTCAGGGTGTTGTTTGGTACACATAGTCCGGCATATTCTCTCCTTGTTTGGATTAAAACTTTTTCTGGGGACCTTGCGCCAGCATCAGCCGCGTCGATTGCTTCTTGAGCGTCTGCCGCCTGCCAATCCACCGGATAAATATCTACACATTTCCATAGTGACGCCGTCATTCAACCAGGGTCAATTTGTCGGCCATACCTTACAAAGCGTGATCAATCAAAAATATCCGAATCTTGAGTACATCGTAATCGATGGCGCGTCAAGCGATGGATCGCAGCAGGTGATCGCTCAGGTTGAGAAACACTTGACTCACTGGATTTCCGAAGCCGATAAGGGGCAAACCGAAGCCATCAACAAGGGGTTCCGCCTAACAACTGGTGAAATTATGGGGTACTTGAATTCGGATGACTTGCTCTTGCCCGGCGCACTTAACACTGTTGCCGACTATTTTGCTCGGCGGCCGGACATCGATGTAATTTACGGGCATCGAATTCTCATTGATGAACATGGGATGGCTATTGGTCGATGGATTCTGCCACCGCACACCAGCCTGGCCTATGCCTGGGCAGATTTTGTCCCACAGGAAACGATGTTCTGGCGACGTAGTATTTGGGATCAAGCCGGTGGGCACCTGGATGAATCTTTCCAATTTGCAATGGATTGGGACCTTATCTCACGATTTAGTTCGATTGGCGCTCGGTTTTATCGCTTGCCACGTTATTTGGCTGCTTTTAGGGTTCATGCAAAACAAAAAACATCATTGCAGATGACAACTGCCGGGGAAGAAGAGAGTGAACGTGTGATAGAGAAAATGCATGGCCGGAAAGTTGGTTGCTTGGAGCGACGTCTGCGTGTAATGCCATATTTGTTGATGCAAATGCTGCAAGATGCCCAAAACCGCAATGCCTATCTTAATTTGATTAATTAATTGGAGATTCTCATTGTTGTACTCCGCTTAAAATGTAGACAGTCGGATAGGCACCGGAAATCACTGAATTCGAAAGGCCGTCTGTAGCTGAAATGTTTCTTTTGGGATTGCTGTGCTGTTGAAACCCTCGATATCTTCGTGAAGCTGACTTGAAGAAGCATCAAATATGCGACGAGCACTGATATGCGGTATTTCTGGACAGGACGGCGCCTACCTTGCTCGATTTTTACTCGAAAAAGGTTATGAAGTATGGGGCACGTCGCGCGATGCGCAGGCTTCGGCTTTTGGCAATTTATTTCGTCTGGGGATACTAGACCGAGTTAAGACGGTCTCCATGGCTGCGAACGATTTCAGAAGCGTGCTACAGGCAATCAGCCGCAGCGAGCCAAACGAAATCTATAACCTGGCCGGTCAGAGTTCAGTTGGCCTTTCGTTCGAACAACCGGCAGAAACGCTCGAGAGCATTGCCACCGGTACGCTCAATCTTCTTGAGGTGATTCGCTTTCTTGGATTGCCCGTCCGGTTTTACAACGCGGGCTCCAGTGAATGTTTCGGGGATATTAAAGTGGCAGCTGCAGATGAAGGCACACTTTTTCAGCCTCACAGCCCCTATGCTGTGGCAAAAGCTACGGCACACTGGTTGGTTGCCAACTATAGATCTGCGTATGGGATTTTTGCTTGCAATGGTATGTTATTTAATCACGAATCCCCATTGCGTCCACCACGCTTCGTTACTCGAAAGATCGTCCAGGCGGTAGTCAGAATTGCCAACGGAAACAAGGAGAAGTTGATATTGGGGGATATAGGAATTCAGAGGGATTGGGGCTGGAGCCCGGAATACGTAGATGCCATGTGGCGAATGCTACAGACCGACAGCCCCGAGGATTTCGTTATAGCCACTGGTGAGTCGAATTCACTTGAAGCCTTCGTCGGGACTGCATTCTCAGAAGTAGGCTTGGACTGGCGTCAGTATGTCGTACAAGACCCCAAACTATTCCGCCCGACGGAAATCCGTCATAGCTGCGGGCACGCAGAGAAAGCACGACGTCTGCTGGGTTGGGAAGCCAACATGAGAATGCCAGACGTCGTACGAGAAATGATCCGCCACGAGCAACAGTTGTAAAAAGACGATCGGCACCTGCCGGTTGTCCTTGCCAACGAACGTCATTATGCAAATTCGAAAACCGTTGCTGCCACTGAGCTAGGGTTTGCGCTCAGCTACTCTAGCGAATCCCTTTGAGTCATGCGATGTCCAACGTTAGCTGAACTTCCTTCTGTGGAGGCTGTGCACCCAGGGTGGCCTTGGAC
>JBOICY010000357.1:0-7190 GCA_050740335.1 Methylococcales bacterium
GAGTGCGGCCGATCGCCCAGAGTACGCGGTCCATTCCGGAAAGTTGATCGCCTCCCGCGAAGAGCACCGAAAGTTTATTTCCACTTTCTGATCTTATAGACTCAACCGGGCTGTTCATTCGAATCGAAATGTCCTGGTCACGATAATTCGTTTCGAGGGTTTGCGCGAGGGTTTCATCGAAATCCCTGAGCAGTCTGGCCTTGCGGGCGATCAAGTGGACCTCGGTACCCAGTGCGTTGAAAATTCCAGCCAGCTCGACCGCGATATAGCCGCTGCCGATAATCGCGACCCGTTCAGGCTGGCTTTCCAACGCGAAAAAATCATCGGAGGTGATTCCGAGCCCCGCGCCCGGAACATTCGGGATGCTCGGATAGGCTCCGGTCGCGATCAGAATCCGATCCGCGCAGAACAGCTCACCCTGCGACGAAACGGTATTCGCATCCACAAAACTTGCGGTGCCGGACCGGACTTCCACCAGATTGCGGTCGAGGGTGTTTCGGTAGATTTCGTTCAGGCGCTGAATATAGGTGTCCCGGCCCCTTTTAAGAGCGAACCAGTCGAAATTTTTCCGTTCGATATCGAAGCCATAATCCTCGGCTTGTAGCAGGGACCTTGCATGCTGGGCTGCGTGCCACATGACCTTTTTCGGAACGCAGCCTGCATGGACGCAAGTACCCCCGAGCCGCGCTTGTTCGATCAACAGGCATCGGGCTCCGTAACCAGCGGCGCGGTTGGCGGTTGCGATTCCGCCGCTGCCGCCACCGATGATGATCAGATCAAAGCGTGGGGCCATGGATCGTCCGGGATTATTAGAACGCGGATCAATCGCTTCCTAAGGCGAATTCGAAACGCAATTCCGATGGCCGGGCGAACGAAGCGATTAGCGCGAGGTGAATTCCGCCGGTTGGTTCGATGGAGCTATGGTGATGCAGGAAATGCCTTTCGATTCCAGGATCTCGCAGACCTTCCTGGCATCCTGTTTGGCGATTCCGATCAGCCTGGCGCGATAGATGAAGCCGTATCGATTACGGAACGGCGAGATCATCGTACGAGAAGTTTCCAACAGTTTCGGGACGATCGTCCTCGCGCGTGAAACCGCCGATTCAGCGAGCTTGAATTGCGAGAAGGCGCCCACTTGAACACCCCAGATCTGTATTGCGCGTTCCTCGATCGAGTTGGAACGGTTCCCGAAGATGGCCCGGAGTTGGTCCGTAGTTTTCGAAACGCTCGGATTTGCATCGGTTGGCACAATCGAAGGCCGGTTTACGAACGAACTTCGTGCGGGTCCAGGCTGTCCCCGTTCGAGTCTGGCGAAGGCCTGGTCGAGCAGCGACATCATCTGCCGGTTGCGAGCCTTAGAGGTGCTTCCCCCCAGCACCACGCCGATCAATCGCCGGCCGTTTCTGACCGTGGATGCGGCCAGGTTATAGCCCGACGCGCGGATGTAACCGGTCTTGATGCCGTCGGTACCCTGATATGAATGCAACAAATGATTATGATTTCTGTAAAGGCGGTTGCCGTATTGGAAGACCCGCGTGGAAAAAAATCCATAATATTCAGGGAAGTCACGCAAAAGCGCCAGCGCGAGCATTGAAATATCCCGCGCCGTGGTGATTTGGTTCAGGTTTGGGAGGCCGGACGCATTCTTGAACGTCGTTTGTGTCATTCTTAAAGCGCGGCTCTTTTCGGTCATCATCCGTGCGAAACGGGATTCACTGCCGGCCAGGCCCTCGGCCACCACCACGGCCACATCATTTGCGGACTTGGTGACCAAGGCCAGGATACAGTTTCTCACGCTGATTGTCTGGCTGGCCTTCAAACCGAGTTTCGTCGCAGGCTGGCTCGCCGCGAACGAAGAGACCCGCCAGCGGGTATCCAGCGTGATTTCATTGTTTTCCAATGCCGAAAAAACCATGTACAGCGTCATCATTTTGGTCAGCGAAGCCGGGTAATTCAGACTATCGGCGTTCACCTCATCCAGTATTCGACCAGACTCGGCGTCGATTACGATGGCAGCATAATTTGCGTGGACAGCGGACGCATAACCAAACAGCATCAGAATCAGGAACCGTACAATCCCTGTTTGTGTGTTCGACGAGTAGCGGGGCTGAGGTTTTGAATTACTAGCCATAGTCGGGTCTTGCATCCTCGGGAGAGTGGAGTTCGGGGCGATTCGGGAAAAAATTTAATTATAGAAAATTCTGTTTAATATTCCAGCAAACGCTATTAAATTTCAAAGAATTCTGTTGCGCGATTGTTTTTATTCTTCCGTTTGGTCGGTAAGCGGAAAGCGAGTGAGCCGCGGGAGTCGGACTTCGATACGGCCTGATCGATCAGCCACGGTAGCCGCTTAACAATGTTCGCATCGTTGCAGGCAGGTTTTCAGAAAGTCGTCCGCTTTTTGCTTGCATATTCCGGTATCCGGGGGTGATTGAGAGTCCTGGCATGTCGATTGTCCGAAATCCCTGACGATAGTGCAGCGCAGGGTGCAGATTTTGCATTTTAATTCCAGGACTTCCTTTTCCCGGCGGTCTTTCTCCAACTCGTTCAGGTGGTGCACCCTTTCGTCCGACTGAACCGTGATCCCTTGCTGTTCCCAGCCCTCCTGCAATTTCTTCTTTTCCGCTTCCTCTGATTTTTTTTTGTACGCATTGATCTGATCGACCCGCTCCCCGGGCTGGACGGTTACTCCCTCGACATCGTCCCAATTCTGGACCGGGCGCTTATCACCGGCAAGTCCCGAGGCGATGGCGAACACAAGAGAAGTCAATAGGAGAATCAAAACTTTAATCATGATCGATCGCGGAGAGTTAACCGGTAAAGAACAGGTGCAATCAGCAGCTTCTCAGCTCGATACAGCTTCCGGCCGTTTTCTTCGAGAATCGACAGCGTTTGCGAATCAGGCCTTCCATCTATAGAATAGCGCTGCGCCATCGGTACAACCCGCGTTCTGGATTTCGTTGATTCCATCCAAGGGGCTGAAAATGCAGCGCGGATTATGCCTTTTATTGTACCGGTGAAAAAGCTTTTTTAATTTTTAATTATCTATTTGAGGAAAACCATGAATAACAAGAGATTGGCCGTCGCCTTCGTTGCGGTTTTTGGTCTGGCCGGGGTTCAAGTTACCGCGTTGGCCGAAGAATGCCCGGACCGTACCCAGACCAACGAACAAACCAATGCCAAATTTATGGAGGAGGGGATTGCACTTTCCGAGCAAGCCCTTGAGCATGCCAAGCAAGGTCATGGCCCGGAAACGAAAGCAGCTACCAAAGCCGCTTTATTGAAGTTGCATTGCGTGGTTTCTAATGCCTTAGGTGCTCAGATGCAAGGACCCAGACAACGAATCCTAAAGGGCGGGATCCTGGCTGGCAAAGGCGATACAAAAGCCGCGGCCCCCCTTCTTGAAGAAGGAATTGCTCTTCTGAAGAAAGTCAACATGACCCCCAAAGGTCTGGGCGATAAATAAATTAAAATTTTCTCAGGATGGTTCTGATTCGGCTTTCCTGGGAAATCTTTCTTTAGTATTCTGAATCCGCTAGCAATCCTATCTTCTATTCAGGCCGCCGGGCTTTGATTGGTCGGCAACCTGTTGCGATATAGGGAGGAATACCTGTCTTCTTCTCGGTCAAGTCATGATTCATTTCGGCAGGTTATCAATCCGGCATATCCCGGTGTTCCAGATTTATTCGTTCGGTCAGTGAAGGCTGGTTCCGCCAGTCTTTATCTCCGAACCCCCAAAAGTATTTTTCCCCAGCCCTGACGAGACCGGGCACCAAGACATCTTCGCGGTTGCTACCAAAATACCGCCCAGCAGCAACAATGGGATGCTGGCTGTGAAGACGGAAATCAATAAAGCAATCGAACCGAGTGCGTAGCGCTTCTGTTGCTCCTGTGTTCCGACATTTTTTTTGAAATTGAACCTTGTTTTGAGTTCAAAAGCCATAAACCCTCTCCGCTAAATTGAACCATGATTTTGAGGCTTCATTGTATAATGTGCAAGTCTGGTAGAATAATTCCATGGACGTGACACCGATACTCGATGCGCTGAATCCGCAGCAACGCGAAGCAGTCTCCTCGTCTTCGAAATCAGTCCTGGTTCTGGCTGGCGCCGGGAGCGGTAAGACCCGGGTACTCGTGCATCGGATCGCCTGGCTGATGAAGGTCGAGGGGGTTTCCCCCTACAGTATTCTCGCGGTGACCTTCACCAATAAGGCCGCGCTGGAAATGCGCACCCGGGTGGAGGCCTTGCTGGGCTTTTCCGCGAATGCCATGTGGATCGGCACCTTTCATGGCCTGGCCCATCGCTTGCTGCGGCGCCATGCCCAAACCGCGGGTCTGCCGGAGACCTTCCAGATTCTCGATTCCGATGATCAAACCCGTCTGATCCGGCGCTTGCTGACTTCATTGAATCTCGCGGAAGCGCGCTGGCCGCCGCGTCAGGTTCAGTGGTTCATCAACAGTCAGAAAGACGAGGGGCGGCGCGCAAAGCATCTCGGTGACAGCGGCGATCCCTATCAGCGTCAGATGCTGCGGATCTACCTGGCCTATGAAAAGCTCTGCGAGCGCTCCGGCCTGGTCGATTTCGCCGAATTATTGCTGCGCGCGCATGAACTGCTTCGGGATGTCCCCGGAATGCTCGACCATTATCGGCAACGCTTCGCTCATGTACTGGTCGACGAATTTCAGGACACCAACACGATCCAGTATGCGTGGCTCAGGCTGTTGACCGCGGAACAGGAGAATCTCTTTGTGGTCGGTGACGACGACCAATCGATCTACGGCTGGCGCGGTGCGAAAATCGAGCATGTTTACCGCTATCAAAAAGAATATCCCGGGCATCGCTTGATCCGCCTGGAACGGAATTATCGATCCACAGGGAATATACTGAACGCGGCCAATGCGCTGATCGCGAACAATCAGGGCCGATTGGGCAAGAATTTGTGGACTTCGGGCAAGGCCGGCGAATCCATCGATCTCTATGCGGCCTTCAATGAACAGGATGAAGCCATCTATGTGATCGAGCGGATCCGCCAATGGATCGATCAGGGCAAGCGGCGCGGCGAAGCGGCGATTCTTTATCGCTCCAATGCGCAATCGCGCCTGTTTGAAGAAAGACTGGTCGCGGCCGGAATCCCGTATCGGGTTTACGGCGGTTTGCGCTTTTTTGATCGCGCCGAAATCAAAAACGCGCTGGCCTACCTGCGTCTGGTTGCAAACCGCGATGATGATACTTCCTTCGAGCGCGTGGTCAATGTTCCGGCCCGATCGATCGGCGCTCGAACTCTCGATTGTGTTCGGGGGAAAGCGCGCGAAGCGGATATTTCCTTATGGCGGGCCGCGCTGGAACTGCTGCAATCCGGACAATTGACCGCCAGAACCGCGAACGCCCTGAATCAATTTTTAAACCTGATCGACAATCTCGCTCGGAAATGCGGCGGGCTCGAGCTGGTCGACCAGATTCGATCGGTGATTGAGCACAGCGGGTTAATCGCGCTGTACCAACAGGAGAAAGGCGATAAAGGTGAAACGCGCGTTGAAAACCTGCAAGAACTCGTGAATGCGGCCAGACAATTTGAATTTGACGAGCCCAACGAGGAGAACTTCAGCGAACTCGATCTGTTTCTGGCCCATGCCGCGCTCGAATCCGGCGAAAACCAGGGAAATTCCTGCGAAGACTGTGTTCAACTCATGACCCTGCATTCCGCGAAGGGACTGGAGTTCCCTGTGGTCTTCATGGTCGGTCTCGAAGAGGGTCTGTTTCCGGGACAAAGGTCATTGGAAGAGTCCGGACGCCTCGAGGAAGAGCGCCGGCTCTGCTATGTCGGCATGACCCGCGCGATGCAAAAGTTGAATCTGGTTTACGCCGAGTCGCGGCGACTCTACGGGCGAGAAAATTTTTCGAGGCCCTCGCGCTTTCTCAGGGAGATCCCGGCGGGTACTGTCACTGCAGTTCGAGCGCGCGCGAGGATCAGCCGGCCGCTTTCCGTATCGTCGCGAGTGGATCGCATTCCTGCTCAGGATGCCTCCTTCAGGCTCGGCCAGCGGGTTCAGCATGCCAAATTCGGCGATGGGATCGTTCTTCGGAATGAAGGTGACGGTCAACAGGCTCGGGTGCAGGTGAATTTCGAGGAGGCCGGGGTAAAATGGCTCATGGTAGCTTATGCGAATCTTCAAACTTTGTAAAAAGTCTGCTTCTTCCGATTCGTTCCGGTTTCCTCAATCCCCGTTCAAATTCGGGTCGGGCCTTGGGAAAATCAACTGAAAAAATAGCTCTTGTCTATGACGGAGATTGCCCCTTTTGTAATGCCTATGTCCGTTATGTCAGGATTCAAAAAGCGCTGGGGCGAATGCAGCTGATCAATGCGCGGGATGGCGGATCGTTGACCGAATCGATCAAGGAACGGCGATTCGACCTGAATGAAGGAATGGTGTTGATCCTGGACGATGAATACTATTTCGGTTCCGAGTGCATGCATCGGCTCGCATTGATGAGTACGGGTTCAGGATGGTTCAATGCGCTCAATGCCATGATCTTTTCGCGGCCTCTTATATCGAAACTGCTCTATCCTTGTCTCAAATTCGGGCGCCGCATTACCCTGCTGCTGCTGGGGCGGTCAAAACTCGATTGAAGGGCGGCTTCCGCGTGCGCCCGGCATGGCCTGACCAGATACTGAAACGCTGTACTAGTTGACGAAATTGCAGTTACCAACTTATGTGTCTTCCCATCCGAACTCCTACGTTTCGATCCGGATCATCAAACTCCATTCGACCATGAAGCGCTCGCGTATTATCCACCCAGATCACATCATTTTGCCGCATTTTGACCAGCACCCTGTTACGTTTGGTCACATCCCTGATCTCTCTAACGATTTCTTCAGGAATCGGCAAACCATTCTCGAGCCGAACGAGACTCTTGTCATGTCCTTCATCCTCTTGCCACAACACCGGCAGGATGCTGTTACAGAACACCACATCGCCGCGTTGATCCACCGGTACCGCTGACGTTACGTATTCGCTCGTAACCACATCAGTCTTTGCATCGTAGGAGAAATGCAGGCCGCTTATGCGACACCAGTCCCTTACATCATCGAGGTTGTCTGTATGAAATCGCACACGCCAGTTGCCGGTCCGAATATATCGAATATTGTTCTTGTGAAAAAATTCCCGGGTTTCAGTACGAAGGGTTTGAT
>JBOICY010000358.1:0-6299 GCA_050740335.1 Methylococcales bacterium
CATCATCAGCCAATTGCCGACCGACCAATGGTATCAGGCGATTGGCGACAATACGCTGGCCGATGCCATTTTAGATCGACTGATGCATAACGCTCACCGGGTCAATTTGAAAGGCGAATCCATGCGAGCGAGAGTTGAATGTACCACAAAACCTCCAAAATCGCTACGAAGCGGCGCGTCACCTTGACCGCCGGGTTAGGCAAAAAGCAAGACGTGCCCTCGTGATTACGCGTGCCCATAAAAAAATCAAGATCAAAGACCTGACCCCTCGTTTTGCGTGACCCCTCCTTTTGCGTGACCCCTCCTTTTGCGTGACCCCTCGTTTTGCGCTGAACTCCCCCGGTCAAGAACATCGCTCTACCTCCACTTCTTCCCCCCCAACTTGAGCGCCCAGTTCTTCGGTTGGTTCGCGCTTCTTTATCTGGACTAACGTTGTTGATAATGCAGTCTTTATGTTTAACCTGCCATCTTCAAATGTCCCTTCGATCTTTACTGCAAACGCACCGGGTTGAGGAAGGGCAAGGATCGAAAAGTCGGCGCAGTTCCCTACAACTCGCGCTGTCCCGGCGAAGGTTAATTTACCATTGGTGCGGTAAACCAGAATGCTAACCGCATCTTCATCCTTGGCGGGGGATGTCAGCAATAAATATGCGACAGAATACAACCGAGTCTCTTCACTTCTGATCGCAACGACACCAAGGAAAGCTTTCCGCTTTCCCAACGTTTTGACATTGCTTTTACCACCGAAATCTCGGTTGAAAAGTATCATCCAAGTGTTCCGCCCGCAGCGAACCTGATACATAGGATGTTCCGAGAACTCTATTCCGAACGGCTGACCAGCAAGCGATCGAAGACAAAACTCAGCGTCGGCATCGTCAGCTCGGGTGATTCGGAATGGACGAGCACAATGAAGATCAGGCTCCAACTGGTTCGCAGTTTCAGGAGCGGTTAATTCATATCCTTCTAAGCCCTCCCGATGAGTGATAAGGGTTGTAGCAAATTCAGCCTGCATAGCCGCTAACCCTTTTGCTCGTTTTTTGGCCATTAATATAGCGTCGAGGGCCGATTTATTACCGATACTTCCTAGAGCCTTCATTACACCCGCCAGGACGCGTTCATCACGAACATGGCAATTCTTGACAAGAATTTCTATAGTAGCAGGTGAGGGTATCTTGCTTAGGTTTATAGCCGCTAGATACCGAATATCAGGAGACTCTTTCTCGTTTTCTAACACTGCTTCAAAATCACGTTCTTTGTTAGGAAAATCGGTAGTCAGTAGCATAGCCATGCCTCGCGATCGTGGAAAAGTTGTATCTTTGCCGGAAACGACATCCCGTAATCGTTTTAGGCTAAGTTTATCTGTGTCAACATTAACTGCGTCAGAAATCCTCGGAACAAAATCAAAAGGTGGAACTATTTTGAGTGACATATCTGTTTCTCCTGGTTTTATGTTTGGCATCCGCCGTTTATCGAACAGTGGAGAACCATAACTCCACCTTGACCACCATAGAGCTTTCCGCCGTTTGGGACACTGGTGAACATTAAGTTATCAGAAAGTTCGTCTTCGTGTTCGAGACCTAGATAGTGGCCGACTTCATGCGCGATTGCCTGTCCAAGAGTGAGTCCGAGACCATCGGCATTGTCTTCAACCGCAATCACACATCCGCTATCATCCTTAGAATCCTTATCGCACGATCCTTCGACTACTGGAGACTTCCCTGAAGAGTCGCCGGAGATAACACGCGCCAAGAAAACGTCTATGCTGGCATTAGGAACGCTAAATTCGTTCCAGAGATCGTGTGCCTCAGAATCTCCGTCAATAACTTCATGTCCGGGAGGGGTAACAAACCTCTGAATACGACCAACGCCTACGTTTACAGTAGCGTAGATGTTGCGCATTGTTTGTAACCCAAAGTCAATTTCTTTTTGTTTAGAGACATCGAAATCTGCCGTTCGAATCAAATTGAGATGAATGTGCTTACCTTGAAGCAGACGCACTTGGGCCAATAATGAAAGCTGTAGTGGAACTTTGGTTCTATAGCCGTAGAAATCTTTGAGAATCGAGATTTCGCCCGACAATCCGATACACTGTGCGGCTTTTCTTAGGGATGCCATATTGATTCCTCCTAATCATTGCAAGGTAACCAGGATCGGAATCAACCCTTGGCCTTCTTTCAACGGGCGAAGAGCTTTGCCGATAACTGTACCGTAAGCTTTCATTGGGTCATCTGCCCTCATGGCGTGACCAGGCGTTGGCGAGGTCGTCAACAGATCGCCCACTTCAATCGCGCCAAACTGCGCATCCACTTTGCAGTAGGCTTTCCCGATCAGCGCGATTGGTTTTCTGTCATTTTGAGATTGCTGCCTATCCAGTACGAGTCCTGGTTTGTAATCGCCTGCCCCTGAGACAACGCCTGCAACCCTCCTGTCGTATGGCTGATCGCTTACCCGCAAGGCACCTTCCTCGTTAATTACCATCACGGTGCCTGACTCGACATTTTCCACGCCTACAATGTCGAACTCCTCCGCGCAATCGGCTCCGGTAAGGATGACATCGCCAGTAACGGTTACATTGCCATCAAAAAAGCCCGCGAGTCCCCCGGGATTATGCCCAGATACGCCAGCTGCCTTTGGATTATGGCTGACGCCAAACACACCGTCGAAGTTATCGCTCTCTCCTACAACCCCAGCGTTAGTATTACTGTGTCCAAAAACTCCTTGAAAATCGTTGCTGATGCCAACAACGCCTCTTCTGCCAGTTCCCCTTACTCCGTCGCCCGTTTTGCTATCTCCTGAAACACCAATGCCTGAATCGCTCACTCCGATTACACCAAATCCTCCTTTATCGTTGGTTCCGAATACTCCACCCCCATTTGGATTGTGGCAAACACCGAATAGGCCGTGCAGTTTGTCGCTTTCGCCTACCACTCCTGCATTTTCCACGCTTTTGCCAAAAACTCCTTGAAAATCGTTGCTGATGCCAACAACTCCCCTTCGTCCTTTTCCAGATATGCCATCGCCTCCGGCTGTATTTTCGCCAAAAACTGCCGGAATATTGGTGGTAGCTGAATCGCCTTTTACATTTGCCATTTCATTTCTCCTCAAAAATATGTGGCATAGCGCAGAGCGAAAGGTTTTCCCCGATGAACCTATCGCCTAACGACCGAATTAAGCCGCCCGGTACTCCGGGTCGGCTTGAATGAATTGTTAGGCATCGAATAATCAAGCAACAAGTAGCCCGGATGGAGCTTGCGGAATCCGGGATCAAAGTTAACCCTAAACTTACGTCCCGGATTCCGCGATGCTCCATCCGGGCTACGCTGGCTGGCTACGCTCCATCCAGGCTACGCTGGCTGGCTTTGACCGCTGGGTTAGGCCAAACCTGTATTCGCATAGGATGTGCCGACGAAGGAGGCGCATCGCTCGCGATTGATGCGCTTCGTGCCTCAGCGCATCCTATGGCCCTTACCTATTTTCGAGCATCGCCCGTCTATACGAATGACGGCAGCACCTGCACATGGAGCGGAGTTGCACTCAGGCTTGGCTGCGCGTCCGCATGCCCCACCCTCAGCACATGGGCGCCTGGTTGAAGGTCCGTGACGTCGAGTTCCACAGACTCCTGCAAGGAATTCTCTCGACGCTGGGCCGTACGCAGCACCGTGCCTGTGTTGTCTAGCAACTCCACCTTCATCGGTTGACCCTCGACCGCGGCAAGGGCTAGCACTCCAGCCGACCGTGAAGAGTCGATCTGGAAAAGAACATGATTAATTTCCAGGTCAATGCGGAAGGGCGGATCGCCCAAGTCCGGCAGTGGGATTACCTCTTGCTCCTGGAGCGGTTCCGGAAGAAGTGCTGAGTCTACTTCCAATCGAAGAGTCAAGCGATAGCGCGTTGCGCGGGCGCCGGAGATCTCGATGAAGCTCATCTCCGCTCGCGGCAATCTCAGCCTCGCCGAGCGCACGCCCACTTGCTTGGTGATGACGTTATGTGCTGCATCGAAGAGAGTGATATCGAGCGGCAGGTCTGAAAAGCTTACTCGCACCATCGGCACGCTAAGCGGTTTCGTCGCGACAGAGTTAATCTGGAAGAAATCTTTGTCATTGGGCGTATGAAGAGTGAGATCGTAAGTACCTCCCGACTCTGCAAGGCTGACGACAATCACCGAATTGTCACCAGGCTCGCGAAGCCGGAAGCGCGTGCTGGTCTCGAAGCTTTCATTCGGTTCGAATTGATCGGGAGTTAAAGGAGCATCCGCCAGGCTCACCTCGAGTTCGTAAAGGTTCAACGGGCCGCGCACAAACACCTTGTAAGAACCAGGGGCGATCAGTCCGACGAGGCGCGTAAAACCCGGGGAGCCGCTTTTCACCATCTCGGCTAGAGCGCGGCTAGAGTCGTCGTCAGGCTCCAGCGTCACAGACACTGCACCCAGTAGCGGGTAAGAACGCAACTGTAGGTCAAACCGCGAGAAAGCGTGAACCTCAAACTTGTACCAATTCGAATGAGTGTTGGAGGAGAGCGCATCACGGCGCGGATCGGAGCGCAAGCGGAAAGGCATCAGCACGCCCCCGGCACCCGCTTTTAGTTGTCCGGCGGTTTGCGGTGTGGCATGGTCCTCAGAGCGCTCATCGGGCAGCCGGCCACCCATGGCCGCCAGCACCGCCGCGTAGGCGTCGACACCGATGCCGACTTTACCCGTTCCGCGCCATCCAGTTTCTTCTAGGAGTTGCTTGGCTCGAGGCGCGCTCAACGTGTTGATCGGCGCGACGGCCCGCATCATCGCAAGTATGCCGCTGACGAAAGGGGCAGATGCGGAAGTACCACCGAAAGAACTGCCGAACTGGCTGTTCTCGTCTGGGATCACCGGAATGTCTGTGGGCGCCCAAACGTTAACCGAGGATCCATAATTGGAGTACGATTTGGGTTGGTTGGCGCCATCGAGCGCGCCGACGGTGATCGTTCCCGGAGTGCGGGTCGCCGGACGAGGGTTGTCGTCTTCGGGAAGGCGAATGCCCTCGTTCCCTGCTGCCGCAACCATGATTAGGCCGGCGTCAAAGGCGTACTGAAAGCTGTTATCCCAGGCAGTTGTTGGAAACCAGAACTCCGACGTTGTGAACTCCATCGACATGTTCAACACGTCCAGACCCCAGCCGACGCACAGATACAGGCAGCGAAAGTAGTAATCGAGCGAGCCATCGGTCTTGAACAAAACCGGCTTCGCCACCGTTCCGCCGACCCCCGACGCGCCGATGCTATTGCCCACCTTTGCAGTCGCTACACTCGCCGAGCCGTTGCCGTGCCACGGGCTGGTAAAGCCGCCATTGGTCGGAATGCCGCTGGCGCCGCCGGCGCTCACGTCCTCATCCAGCAGATTTAGCTGCGCCACCGGAGAGCCGAGGTCGGACCCCGGCTGGCCGTTGGCAACCCCAGGGTTAAAGCCGTTCAGCCAGAATCCGGCGTCAAGAATTCCTATCGTGACCGGCTTGGTGGAGCGGAACTCCCGGAACACTTCGATGAGTTGCCAGGCGGCGGCGACTCGGGCCTTGCCCGTATAAGCGGGCACCGAAAGCGGGTCGAATGGCACCCAATCGGTTGGATTCAGCAGGGGCAGTGCCGTTGCCATCGAAACCACGTTAAGTCCGGCCTGCCTGCCATCAGCGGCGAGTTCAGCCACTAGGCCAGCCAGTCGCGCTGCCGATTCCGAGGTCACCGACATGCTGGGGGAAAACGACGCCCGGAGCAACTCCGCGCCGCGCTTCGACGCAGCAGGGGGGTTGTTCACCCGTAAGAGAACTGGCAGAGGCATATCCTCCACCACTACGCCACTTTTAGGCCCCAGGCCCTCCGGTGCCGGTGGAAGAGGTTTACGAGGAATCAACTCCGCTCCATAACGCTCCACCAGGTGGTCTATCAGCTCACGATCTGTGCCATCGACAAGAAGCTGGTCAGCAACGAAAACAGTTTGCGGTCGCCCCTCCACCTCCACCGCCTCAATGGGTCTGGTGCGGCCTCGGGAACGTCCTCGCGTCCACCGGGCAACCTCCGACTCGGATACCACCGGGATAGAACCTGAACTCGATTTGCAGTACTTCATATGCATCCTCCGTTATGTGTCCAACGTAGAGGTAAGGGGCACGCCGCTAACAGACGGCAAACGCAACCACCGAACCCGATAAAAAACAAAACAAAAACGCATGATTTAGAATCCGGGCGATTCACAACACACAAGCGGTCAACCACGCCTACACACCCCAGACAGCGCTAACGCCCAAGCTCAGCCGCCGGTTTGCCGTAGCGAAGCG
>JBOICY010000359.1:0-1620 GCA_050740335.1 Methylococcales bacterium
TAAATGGTTAGCAGGGTGCTTTTATGCGGCTTCGGGGACAGGAACCAATTGGAAGCCGAGTTGTTCGGCGCGTTTGGTCAGCGACTTGACGACGCGTTGACGGTAGCGTTCCTCGTATTGGATCTGCCCTTGATCGATGTATTCTTCGCCTTTGGTAAGCAAACTGTAAATGAGGCGGGCCAATTTATGAGCGCAGGCGGTGATGGCGCGCGGCTTGTCTGCCTCCGCGCGCGCAGCCTGCGATAGTAAGCGCCCAAGGCCGATTGGCTGGTGCGGAGATTGGCGGCCGCCATCCGCAGCGCTTGGGCGGCCCGGTTGGTGGTCCGCTTGGCAGCACCCGACAAGACTTTGCCACCGGAAATCTTGGATTCGAAACCGATAAGCCGGTGACCAGGGCTATGCTTAGCCAAAGGTTAATTGTTCTTGTCATTTTCCGGACCGGACGCTGACAACCAAGGCCTGGAATGTTCATGAAACGGGACCCGAATGCCTATGGGAAAAATTCCTGAAATCGGCTATCAGCGCGGCAGCAGGTCCAGATCGTAGGCTATTTTGGCAATTTCCGCGCTGGTGTTGACCTTGAGTTTATATTTGATCGCGGTGCTGTAATTCGCAACCGTCTTGTAGCTCAGACACAACTGGTCTGCGATTTCCCGCGTGGTGAGCCCTCTGGCCATTCCCAGGAATACGTCGAATTCACGGTCCGAAAGGTTTTCGACCCGTAGCGACGGCGATTGAAGGGGCACGCCCGAAAGTTTCGCGCTGTGCCGCAACGCCGTTTCGAAGTAGCATTCCCCCTGTGCGATCTTAATCACCGCCTCGACCAGGATATCCGGAGCGCTGCGTTTGGTGATGTATCCTTTGGCGCCGGCTTCGAGCGCCTTGCTCACATAAATCGGTTCTTCATGAATACTGAAGACCAGGATTCGGACGGCCGGGTCTCGCGCGCAGATCCGGCGAATCGCGTTCAGCCCCCCGATACCGGGCATGGAAAGATCCATGACCACCATGTCGGGTAGATTTTCGGCGTAAATCCGGCAGGCACTTTCACCGCCATCGGCTTCGAATATTTCACCGATCACCCGCGACTGGGATAACAGTAATCGGTATCCGGCCCGAACCACGCTGTGGTCGTCGACCAACAGAACGTCGATTTTCCGGTTCACGCGGCGCTCGTCGCAAAAGGGATGTCGATTTCGACCCGGACACCGCGACCCGGCGCGCTCCGGATCGACGTTTCTCCTCCGAGTCCCTCGATCCGTTCTCGTATGCCACGCAGACCGAAGCCCGATTGAACGGCTTTCGGATCGAAACCGCGGCCATCGTCGCAAACCGCCATGCGTAACCTCGAAACCGAGGCCGAACTGCTCGATTGCCGGTCCACCTGAATCTGAATCGACACCTGCGTGGCGCCCGCGTGTTTGACGATATTGGTCATGCATTCCTGGACAATTCTGAACACATGAATCTGCAGCTTCGGGGGAAATTCGTCAACCGCGGGATCGCAGCGGTAATCCAAGGCCAGCGAGGGCTGTTGCGTCGAGCAGACCTCCAGCAACTCCTCCAGCGAAGCTTTCAAGCCCAGTTCGTCGAGAATCAAGGGATGCAGACGGCGCAGCA
>JBOICY010000360.1:0-6448 GCA_050740335.1 Methylococcales bacterium
GCCATGTCCCGGCCGGAGCAAATGTTCGGTTTGAACGGCAGCCAACCGATAAGGCGGCTCGCGGATGACGTTCCCCATCGAGACGCGACGAGGATACCGACCGTCCAGTCCCCGCGCCTGACACGTCTGAAAGCACGCCGCAAACTCTGGCTGGATGTCCACCTGTATCTCGGGCTATTCGCGGGTTTGATTCTGGCTATCACGGGACTCACCGGCAGCCTGATTGCGTTCGGCGGCGACATCGACGCCTGGCTCAATGCCGATCTGATGCGGGCTGTCCCACCGTCCGGCCCGGCGCTCCAGCGACCGCTGGATGAGCTGTTTGCCGCGGCGCAGGCGAGGTTGCCCGAACCGTCCAGCCCCACTTACCTGAACATCCCGCGCGAAATCGACCGCACCGTCTCCATCGCTTATAGCCTCCCCTCGTCGATTCCCGACGAAAACGAAATGGACAATTACGAGGTATTCGTCGATCCGTATTCCGCCGAGATCAAGGGCGCGCGGCTATTGAAACGCACCGGAGTTCCCTTCTCCGGCCCGATCATGCCCCTTCTGGTGGAATTGCATTATTCGCTGCTGCTGGGTCAGTCGGGCGCCATTCTGTTCGGCGTCATCGCCGTCTTACTGATCTTCTCCATCCTGACCGGATTGATCGTCTGGTGGCCACTGACCGGCAGGTGGGGGCGGGCCTTGACCATCAAGCGGCGCGCAAGCGCCGAGCGCCTCAACCATGACCTGCACAAGACCTCCGGTTTCTATTCGGCGATCGTGCTTCTGGTTGTCTTGTTTTCGGGCGTTTACATGAACCTGCCGGAATACATCACGGCGCTGGTGGAGATCTTTTCCCCGGCTCCCGGTTGGCCCGAGGGGCAGAAATCTGTTCCGATGGAGGGCCAAGCTGCGCTGAGCCCGGGGCAAGCGGTTGCCCTCGCCAATGGCCTTTTTCCAGACGGCGAACTGATGGGCGTAGGTTTGCCGGATGGGCCGGAGGGAAGCTACCTGATACGCAAGCGCGCGCCGGATGAGGTCACCGAGGCGTACCCGCATCGCCAGGTTTGGATCGATCAGTACAGCGGCCGGGTGCTCGCGGTCAATGACCCGCACACATACACCGCGGGTCAGAAATTCCTGGAATGGCAGTACCCGCTCCATTCGGGAGAAGCATTCGGATTGCCGGGGCGGATCCTGATCCTGGTGGTCGGATTGGCCTGTCCCGTCCTCTACGTGACGGGATTCATCCGCTGGCTGCAGAAACGGCGCTCCAGACGTCAGCGAGCGGGACGGCGCAGCCTCGGGAATGCACTAACCGCCATTGAACCGCCTCCTGATTCCACCGACTTCACCGATGATGATTGAAGCCACCAATCTTTCCAAACGTTACGGCGACAGTCTGGCGCTCGATTCGCTCAACCTTAAGGTTCAAGCGGGCGAGATATTCTGCCTGCTTGGGGCCAACGGAGCAGGAAAAACCACTACCATCAATTTATTCTTGAATTTCATTGCGCCTACTTCGGGGACGGCCAGGGTCAATGGCTACGATGCGGTCGCGAACACCCGGGAAGTGCGCCGCCTGGTGGCTTATTTGCCGGAACAGGTGACGCTGTATCCCAAGCTGACGGGCCTCGAAAATCTCGACTACTTCTGCCGGCTTGCGGGCCAGCGCTATATTGCTTCGCAACAACTGAGCTTCCTGGAGCAGTGCGGTTTAACGGCCGCGGCGGCGAAACAGCCGCTCGGAACTTACTCGAAAGGCATGCGCCAAAAGGTCGGCTTGGCTATCGCTACGGCAAAACAGGCCAAGGCCCTGTTGCTCGATGAACCCACCTCGGGACTGGATCCCCAGGCCGCTTACGAATTCTCCCAAACCCTTCTGGCTCTCGCGGATTCCGGAGTGGCCGTGCTGATGGCGACGCATGACCTGTTTCGCGTGAAGGAATCCGGGACGCGCGCCGGCATCCTGAAACAAGGGCGCCTGGTTTCTGTCATAGACACAGACCAGCTCGGCGCGGCCGATCTGGAAAGGCTCTATCTGGAGCATATGCATGCCTCCACGGACCAGCGCGAGGCCAGGGAATGATCGGCCTTATTGCCCGCAAGGAGTTCTCGGAGCTGCGCCGGGACGCCCGGTTCCGCGCCGCGGCCTTTACGCTCACGCTGTTGTTCCTGGCGGGCGGCGTATTCGGTTGGAGCAACTACCTGGAACTTGCCAAACAGGCGCAACGGGCCAGTCAGGATGAGCGCGAACGCTGGACCGACCAGGCACACAAGCACCCGCACGCCGGCGCGCATTATGGCGTTTTCGCTTTCAAGTCGCCGCGGCCCCTGGCGATCCTCGACAGCGGTATCCAGCCCTATGTCGGCGCCTCCGTGTGGCTGGAGGCCCACAAACAGAACGAGATGCTCTATCGCCCCGCCGAGGACGCGACCGCCCTGCAGCGATTCGGCGATCTCACCGTGGCCATGGTCGGGCAATCGCTGCTTCCGCTGTTGATCATCTTCATGGGCTATTCCGCATTCGCCGGTGAACGCGAACAGGGAACGCTACAGCAGTTGATCGCGCTCGGAATACCGCCGCTGCAGCTGTTACTTGGCAAGGCCGCGGGTTTAGGGTATGTCCTGCCGATTGTGCTGGTCCCCGCCTTCACCCTGAGCATGGCCAGCGCCGCCCTGCTCGCACGCGACGGACTCGTGGCCGACGAATTGGCGCGGGCCGGCCTGTTCGCGGCGTGTTATACGGTCTACCTCGGTGGCTTTCTGTTTTTCACCCTGGCAGTATCGGCTTGGTGCCGCTCGTCCAAGTCCGCACTCGTTGTTCTCCTGACGTTCTGGGCCGTGACGGTTCTGGCGGCGCCGCGGGTTTTATCCGACTGGGCCAGGATTGCCTTTCCCATCGCGACCACCGTGGAACTCAAACATGAGCTGGAAGCCACTCTCGATGAAACGGTCTCCAGGACGCTCAAACAAAGAGAGTCACAACTGCTCGAGCAATATCGGGTGACCAGACTCGAGGACTTGCCTTTCGACCCGACGGGGTTGATCCTGCAAACAGACGAAGAGGCCAGTTACGGCCCGTTCGAGCAGCACTACGGGGCCTTTTTCGATACGCTGCGCGCACAGAACCGGTTTTACCAGCTCGGCACGCTGGTCTCCCCGGTCGCCGGATTACAACTCGCTTCGATGGCGTTCGCGGGAACCGATCTGGAACAGCACCGTGACTTCATCCGTAAGGCCGAAGACGCGAGGCGCGTCATCCATACCATGATCAACGATTACATAGCCGAACACGCCGCCAGGAACGCCAATGGAGAATGGGAAGTCGAGGCCGGGCGGGAACTGTGGGAACGGATCCCGGAGTTCGAATACACTCCTCCAGGATGGGAAACCGTTCTGCCGCACTACGGCCCGGGGCTCGGTCTATTGGTTTTATGGCTGGCCGGGTGCGTAATCGCGGCATTCCTTGCAGTATCGAATCTGCGAGCGGATTAAGCAATTGTGGGCATCTTCGGACTAAGCGCACTGGAGTGGCATCGTCTGCGTCGAGACCGGATATTCTGGACCGTTACCGGGCTTTGCGCGATCGCCCTCTGCTACGGTCTGGGCAACGGTTTCGCCTGGATGCATTTCCAGCAACGGGCGATTCAGCGCGCCGAGACCATCGCCCGGGAAAAACTCAGGGAGGCCAAGACCAAGGCGGTCGAACTCAACCGTGATCCCGGCCGGCAGTTTGATGGTTGGAGCGATCCCCGCAGCGCCATCGGATTCGAGGGCGTATTTCTGCGTCTGCACGACTGCCTAGAACCGGTGCCGCTGGCCATGGCCGGCGTCGGCCAGAGTGACCTGCTGCCCTACTGTGTGCGTGTGGCGACGGGACCCTGGCCCACCTTTCTTGCCAGCTACGAGTGGGAAAATCCCCTGCGGCTCCTGCTCGGACGCTTCGACTGCGCCTTCGTCCTGATTTACTTGTTACCTTTGCTGGTTGTGGTCATTTGCTTCAATCTGCTTTCCCGCGAACGGGAGCTTGGCACGCTGCCGTTGCTGTTTTCCTATCCGATATCGCCACAGCGTTGGCTGGCAGTGGGTTTCCTGGTGCGCGCCAGTCTGTTTCTCGGCGTTACCCTGTCCACTCTGACTTTGAGCCTGTTCCTCGGCGGCTTCGACCCAACCACTCCGGGAGCGTTGCCGCGACTCGCGCTTTGGCTGGCGCTGATTGTTGCTTATGGCGGATTCTGGTTCGGGCTCGCCTGGCTGGTCAATGCCCGCGGCGGCAGTTCGGCGTCCAATGCCTTGACCCTCGTGATCGTTTGGCTGGGACTCGTCATGGTCCTGCCCGCCTGCCTGAATATGCTTGTCAAACAGCTTTACCCCCTGCCCTCGCGCGTGGAATTCATCAATGCCATCCGTGACACAACAGAACGCGCGGAAAAACAAGGCAGCACGCTCCTGAAGAAATAACTACAAGACAACCAGGAACACGCACCCGGCGACCGGAAAGCGAACGAGAATGACTTTTTCCGCGCGCTGATTGCAGTCAATGCGGAGACCGAGCGCGTTTTAGCGCCCACTCAACAACGCTTCCGCGCGCAGAGCGCGGCCCAGACGGCACTCATCGATCGACTCGGATTCCTCTCGCCCGCCATTGTCTTTCAGCAAGCCAACAACGCATTGAGCGGAAACGACCAGGCGCGCCACCGGCACTTCCTGGACGCTGTCGCCGCCCACCGTGTAAAGGTTAAGCAATTTTTTGACCCCAGGTTCGTGAGCGATGAGCCGTTCACCGCCTATGATGAGGTACCCCGGTTTGAATATGAGGATTTGGATATTCATCGCATTAGCCGGCGCACGATTTCCGGCATTCTGATTCTCCTCGCCCCCACCTTGCTGTTCGGTATCTGGGGAGGGTGTTTGCTTCGGCGACCTATTTTCGAGGTTCGAGGAAAAGCGTGTTCGATTAGACATCCGAAAATTCGAACCCGACTCAACCCACGCTACCGTTGAAAATTACCGATTTTTGCGGCCGCCGACGGTCAGCGGAGCGGCTGTACAGAACGGAAAAAATCCGCTAGCCTTCACCGCGGCCGATTGAAAATCAATCAACTTTTTGCGAATGAAACCACATTCTTCAGAGAAATGATGTCTCGTATCACGAAGCGGTGCCAATTTGGCCACCACTGGAAAACCTGCTCTTACCTTACCTTTGCGGCGCTTTTGACTGCTTGCGGGGTTTCACCTGACCGGGATACCGCGAACGTGGGGGCGAGTATTCCGGCGCAATGGACCGCGATGAAGCATTCGCTCGGTAGGTCCGCCTCCGAACATTGGCTCGATTCGTTTGCCGACCCGGCGCTGACCGCCCTGGTCAACAACGCTCTGGCCAACAATTATGACCTGAAGGCTGCGGCGGCTCGGGTCAGGGCCGCTCGAGCGCAGGTGCGCATCGAAGGGGCCGGACGCTGGCCGCAGTTGTTCTTTACGCCGGGTTATCAACGCGCGCAAGTCCGCGATGCGGGCTTCGGATCGACGCAATTCGGCGCCTTCGAGGCCCTGTTCGGTCTGGCCTGGGAGATCGATGTCTGGGGCCGGATTGAGGCTTCGCAACGGGCATTCCGGGAAGAGTCCGAAGCGGTGGCGGCCGATTTTCGCAGCGCGCGGCTTTCGCTCGCGGCGCGCACCGCGCAGAGCTATTTTGAACTGGCCGAAGCGAAATTGCAGGCCGAGGTGGCCGAGCAATCGATACGGGAACGGCGCATCATCGTCGACTTGGTGCGCGGGCGCTTTGCGCGTGGCCTTACCCGCGGGCTCGACCTGCGTCTGGCTTTGACGGATTTAGCCGGCGCCGAAGCTCAACTTGCGCAGGCTCGAAATCAGGTGCAAATTGTCACACGCCTCCTGGAAACCCTGCTTGGAGGCTATCCAGCCGGCAAATTGATCGAATCCGCCGATCTTCCGGAAGCGCCGAGGGCTATGGCTGCCGGTCTGCCCTCGGAAATGCTGGAAAGGCGGCCGGATCTGGTGGCCGCAACCCAGCGTCTGCGTTCCGCCGATTCCCGTGTCGAGAGCGCGAGGAAAGCACTGCTGCCGAGACTCACCCTGACCGGGAGCGGTGGCACACGCAGTGCCGCTCTGACGGAACTTGTCGACCCCCGCGCCGCCGCCTGGAATCTGGCCTTGGGCCTGTTTCAACCGATCTTCACCGGGGGGCGTCTGAAGGGCGAGATTCGCCTGAACGAAGCACGCGCGGAAGAAGCTGTGAACCAATACAAGAACACGGCGTTGAATGCCTTCCGGGAAGTAGAACAAGCGCTTGCTGCCGAGGAATGGCTCCGAAAGCAGGAGCAGGCCTTGCTCGAGGCGGTAAAACAGACTCGCGAGAGCCGGAAACTGGCAATCTATTCCTACCGCCACGGCCTGATCGAAATTCTCACGCTGCTGGACAGCTACCGCAGCACCC
>JBOICY010000361.1:0-2248 GCA_050740335.1 Methylococcales bacterium
GGCTTTTCTCGACAACGAAAACGAAATCCTGCTCAGCGCGGTTACCGGCTTCGAAATCGCCGTGAAATACTTGCTCGGGAAACTGAGCCTCGCCGAGCCGCCTCAACAGTTCATCGACAAACGCATCAAGGCCAATGCCTTGACACCGCTCCCCGTCACTTTCGCACATACGATGCTGCTGGCCGACCTGCCTTTTCATCACGGCGATCCCTTCGACCGACTGCTGGTAGCTCAATCCTTGAGCGAACGCACCCCTATCTTGAGTGCGGAAAGTCAGTTATCTGCTTACGGAATTCACCGAATTTGGTAAACCTGTCGCTACGGGGATCATGGCGGCAGAGGCTGCTGGTGGTGTTCAACAGCCGTTCGATATAAGCGATGGAAGCCTGCCAGGTCGCCTCACCGCCGAGATTGAAAGGACAGCGAAAGGTCACCGATTGCGCGTGGATAACTGCGGGAATTGGATTCGAAGGAGAGGCAGACAGGCAACAGGCATTGCTCGGGATTTCATTCCGCCTCGTTCGTTGCGCTTGTGTCGACGATAAATTTTGTTCCCTGACCAAAGGTTCCGGAACGGGAAACATTCCCGACCTGCCGGCGACTCTTTTGCCAGCTTAAGGCAGGCATTCATACCTCCGAACTTGGGCAAAACGAAAAAACCGATTTTAGCCATGTTTAGGTGCCCTTACTGTCGGCGAAGGAAGATTGTGGAATTTACGACGACGTGCTCGGCGCTTCTGGCTCCAACGAATGACACCGGTAGTGAACAACAGCGGGCAGGCGATACCGCTGAGACACACCAGGATGCGCCCGGTCATGCCGAAGGCCTGGCCCGAGTGCAAGGGCCACTGCCAATGCGTGAACACCTCGCCGGCGCCGGATTTGGCGGGATCGTCGAGATCGAGGACTTCGCCGGTATAGCGATCCATCACCACACACACCCGCTGTAGCATACTGCCCGGACGATCGACGTCGTCCAGGCAAACCGTATAGGTGTCGGTGGATCCGGGCGCGCCGTAGACCCAATGCGGCCGCCCCTTTGGATAGAGCGATGCTGCGATGGCGACGGCTTCCGCCATAGTGATGGGCTCCTGACCGGGAATCGGCACGGAGCGGAACCAGTATCGGTAGGTGACCGGCGAGAACAGTTCCAATACCGGCGCCACGTGTTCGGGCAGATTCATATATATGCCCGAAAACAGCACCGGCGCCAGAACCGCCGCGGAATAAAAGCCGAAGGTCTTGTGCAGGTCGTGATTGAATCGCTCTGCGCTGGCTTTGTGTTTGATGGTCAAGGCCTTTCGCCATTTGCCGGTCAGGGGCCACCAGACGATCAGCCCGGTCAGTACCGAGATGATCAACAACGTACCCAGGATACCGGCCAGTACCCCGCCGAGGTCGCCTTTTAACAGCAGTGCATAATGAAGCACGAAAACAAAGCCGATGAAGGGCTTCGGAAACAGGCTTTCCGACGTGTTCATCAGGCGTTTGCCGATCACTTGTGCGGTATAGGGATCGACGGCCACCTGCCAGCTTTCGGTACCGCCCCCGGCAACCGGTAGCGCATAGGACAATTGGAGAGCCGTCCGTTCGTCGCGCGGATAAGTGGCGAATGTGTGCTTCGCGTTTGCTGGCATAAGACGGCGCCCGGCATCGACGAGTTCGGACAGAGGGCGAAAAGACACGCCCTCTTGCGGCGGCGTCACCGTGAGCAAGGCCGGATTCAACAGCTCGTTGATTTCCGCATGAAACACCAGAATGCTGCCGGTGAGGCCGAAAATGGACAGGAAAAATCCCAACACCAAACCGAGCCAACAATGGACTTTCAACCAAATTTTACGCCGGGCCTTGAGGCGGCCGAGGCGCGCGGCATCGACATCGGCGGGCCGTTCCGGATTGGTTCGAATGAGTTCATCTGTCCTCATTTGTAATATCCCATGCTCCGAGAACCAATCAGTAAGATGGGTTGGCGGTCGTAAAGAAACGTCAACATAACCTTCGTCCGTGAAGCGTTGGGGTTCGTCCCTCACCTCAACCTGCCGAACTAATATTCCACCCGCAAAGATCCGATAACCGTCAACGGTTCGGCGGTGAACGCTCCGCCGAGACGCCCACCCGACGAGTAAGCAAAATATTCCTTGTCCAGCAAATTGTAGATATTGAGCTGGGTGGCCAGTTGTGCGCCCTTGATGTCGAAACGATAGGCCGCCATGGCATCCAGGCGAGCGAAACCCGGCAACTGAAAGGT
>JBOICY010000362.1:0-4478 GCA_050740335.1 Methylococcales bacterium
ATCGTGATTCCAAAGGTATGCCACTTCGCCGCCCATTCAAGCTTCCAGGGCAGCTTGCCGTTACCATCGAAGGGGGAGACCTTGCTGTTGCATCCACATCCCCGAGCCCAACTCACCAAGTCTTCTCTACACTGGTAGGTGACTTCCTCGCCGTCGTAAGCCGTGACCTGCGTGGTGCCGATCTTGCCACAATTTTCACAGATGACCTGGAAGGGATGCCAATTGTCGGGCCGGTCCGCATGGCTGAGGTCCGCATAGATTTTTCTGACGACATCGGACTTTTTCAGAATGGTGTCGATTGCTTCATTAAACCGCCCCGAACGATAGATATCGCGCATCCTGTACACTTGAGCACCGACCCCAAGCTCCTTGAAGATATCCAGGAACTCAGCGATATAATGATCGGCCAGGTCCGTGGCTTTCGAACCGGCCGGAGCCGGTATATTACAAAGCGGACAGCCCATGTATTCTTGCAAAGAGGGGACTCCATCGGCAGGAAGGCCATCAAGAGGGTCGTAATCGTCGACACCGTATTGATAAGTGACTTCTGTTCCTCCATCCAGTAAGGCCCGATAAATGGCGTCGTGAATCAAGACACCCCGTAAGGAGCCGACATGCACCCTGCCGGAGGGTGTTTTTGAGTCGTTGATTATTTGGGGGCCTGTCAGTCCCTCGATAATCTTTTCGTACCACATTAAGTTGCGGACTTTTTCCTCGCTGTTATTCACCATGTGCTTCTTTGATCTTTCACCTTCAAGAAAAGCGGATACTATCACTTCCCGGTGGTGCTTGCGCCAAATCGGTGAAAGGCTAGAGGCGGCATTGCGGTAGGACGGCCGGTTGCCCGACTGCCCCCTCCTCGATCCCGGCGTGCGACATCGGCGGTTTGCGGGGTGTGGCTGGTAAGCCCGAAGACCGTTTCGACGGATGCTGAGAGCAAGGGCTGGAAGAACGTAGGCCTGCCGTGATCGTGGTCGATACCAATCCACCGCACCACGATGCCCGGCAGCGCCTGCTCAGTGATTGAAAATGAGAATTGCCGGGTCCACGGAGAAAGGTCCCCGATCCGATCGACGATCGATTATGATAACAAGTCGATCTCAATCACCTCACCGAATCAACGACCCATGACAACAGGAATATGAAATGAACAATGTTGGCCATCACGCAAAGGTCATTTCTTCACTGGTAAATTTCACCCAGCGCGACCGCGACCTCCTGCAAGAAGAAATGGAACTCATTCTCGAATGGATTCCGGATATTGTGAAAGATTTTTTCGATACCGTTTACGAATGCCCGGAAACGCGCGCAATATTTAGGGAGGGCGAACGGGGACGCCTGGAGAAAACACTGACCGCCTGGGTTTTCGATATCCTTTCCGGATATGAAGATTCGGAATTTTGGGAGTATCAATGGGTGATCGCATTAGTGCACATGAAACGGCAGGTGAAAAATATTCATGTCGCCGGGATGATGAACCGCATTCAGCAGGTTGTACTCATAAAATGCCAGGAATCATTCGATCCCGACAAGGCGGTCCGGGTATTCAGTGCATTTTTGAGAATTACCGGTATGACCACCGCGCTGATCGTTGAATGTTACACCGAACTCCAAGAATTTATCACCGAGAAAGGTTTGGAAAGCGTCGGCGTCCGTTCGGGAATCGTTGCGCGGATCCGGCAGAAGAAGCTGGATGCCATGATGAGTGAAATTACAACCTCGCGTAAAGATGCTTAAGCGTGTCACTGGCTCGTGATCGATTTCAGGGGATTGATTGTGCCCTATCAGGCTTAACGTTTATTCGTTGGAGCGCAATAGTCCTGAAGACAAACGAAATTTTGAAGAATATAATCCCGATCAATTTTCCTACCCTGACAATAAAACCACAAAGACCGATAATCGTATGAACTTACGCGTCCAAGACTTATTTTCTTATCTTCGTGATCAATGGGTTACTGTGCTGATTGCGGTGGGAATCGTTGCCACCGCGGCCTATCTCGTATTGATCACCGACCTTAGAGATCAGGAAGGCGATTCGATTCAGCTGACACTGAGCGCACACCAGTCCTTTTATATCGAGGATATCGGATTGACTGTGCTGGAACTCATTAATGCGCCGGATCAGAAATCCGAAAGAAAAATTCGCGGGCGTTTACTGGATAGCATCTCTCGACTGGAAGACATGCATCTGTCTCTTACCTCCGGAGATAAATTTATTCAGCAGGAAACCCGCTTCACACGACGTTCTGGAAGCCTGTCGCCGGAGTTGGCTGAATTGTATTACGGGAAACGCGACGAATTGGACCGGCAAGTCAAAGATTACATCAAGGCGGCCAAAGGGGTCTTGTCGTTGGCTGCCGGGAAAATCGAACGTGAATCCAAACCGGTTGCCTTTATTCTATCCGACGCACGACATCGTTTAGTCAATACACTTGAAAAAGCCGTTTCGCTCTACCAGTCACAAACCGATTATCGGTTTAGCACCACCCAGAATCTGCAAACATTCATGTATCTCCTGACCATGCTCAGCTTGTTGCTGGTGGGTGCCGTCATGCTTAAACCGCTTATCGGAAAATTGAACGACAGCATGAAAAACTTAAGGGAGGAAAAAGACTTTACCCAAAACATTCTGAATACCTCTCAAGCCTTGATCATAGCGCTGGATTCCGACGCCAGGATCGTAATGTTTAACGCCTTTGCGGAGGAAATTACCGGATGGCGGGAAGCGGAACTCCTGGGCGAGGAATTTTTTACCCGGTTTATACCCGATGAAGATCGGACTCTGATGCAGCAGGCCTTTCAAGAAATGTTCCTGGCAAGAAATGTTGACCAGAAGGAGATGGAGACCCTGCTCACAATTCGAAGTAATGAACAACTGAGTATTTACTGGCATACCTCGGTGGTATCCGACCCTTCAACCGGACAGGTGAATCTTTTTTTAGTGACCGGAATCGATGTTACCGAACGCAAGCGTGCCGAACAGGGTCTTCACCGGGCTCTGGCGGAGGTGGGAGAACTCAATGCCCATCTGCAAGACGAAATCCGATTGGCCGCCGCGCTGCAGAAAGTCCTTTTACCGGACAGCCTGTTTACGATGCCCGGCATGAGCGGCCGGACAGTCATGAAAACCTCAAGCGAAGTTGGCGGAGATTATTACGACTATTATCGAGCGGGCGAATCGGCTACGCTGTTGTTTATCGGCGATGTGAGCGGTCACGGTGTCGCGGCCGGGACGATGGTCAGTGCCGCAAAGGCCGGGGTATCCCCGTTGATTCACCAAGGGATATTTCAACCCTGCGAAATTCTTCAGTCATTGAATGGAACGATTCGAGAAACCGCCCACGAGTCATTCATCATGACCATGCTGTGTCTGTATTTCGATGCCAGCAGCGGCGAACTGGTGGTCGCCAACGCGGGCCATGTACTCCCGTTTCATTACAACGCGAACTCCCGGAACTGGGCGATGCTGGAATCATTTGGTTTTCCGCTTGGACAAGATCCCGATTTCGACTATGCGGTTTCGGAGATTCGGGTTCAGTTGGAAATCGGCGACCGATTATTTTTATATACCGATGGATTGGTGGAAGAAGAATCCCCTTCTGGCGAGCCATTCGGCTATGACCGGCTGGAACAACTGCTGAATGACCACTCCGAAGCCGGCGATGAAACGCTTGGACAGACTGTTTTGAATGCAGTGCGCGGTCACGGCGGCCGTGAAAACCTGGCCGACGATATTACCCTGGTGATGGTTCGCCACACCGACCGGGTGCAACCGATCGCCAGCACTCGATTGGAAGCGGGCGAGATCGTAAAAGTATCCGAGTCGGCATACCGCACACAGATGCATTCACTGCCTCGTATTTCGCGCCAGTATGTGGTTTTTATGGCCGAAGGCGATTATTCGGATCTGCTCAAGCGATTCACCGAAGATGGAATCCGTCGAGTCCTACCCGTCCAAACCCCCTTCTATCAAAGGCTGGATTGGAATCACCTGATGAGGCAACATCTGGAACCCGCTGACGATGATATCTATCAACTGATGCCGGCTATCGATATACAGCGGCAATTTCAGATAACCGATACCGACGATAAGAGTTTTATTATCGAAGAAACTCAAGCCTGGCTCATGGAACAAGGGTCGATATCTCCTGAGCATATCGACAGCCTCATTATTGTCCTGGATGAAATGATCGAAAATGGGTTATATGCGGCACCCCGGGATGGTCAAAATCGTCAGCTTTATCCCAAAGGTGATTTGCGCCGATTGCACGACAATGAAAAGGTATTAATTGATATTGCGATCGGAGGGGGCTTATTGGGTCTGATGGTGACGGATCACTGGGGCACCTTTACGCCGGCAATATTCCTTAAATACATGACTCAGACTTTGACTGAGGGCATTGAGCCGGGGATCGGCGGGGGTGGCATGTATCTGATGTGGTTTCTCTCCGATTATTTACAGGTGAGAGCGTGCCCTC
>JBOICY010000363.1:0-6483 GCA_050740335.1 Methylococcales bacterium
ACCCTATGTTCTGCAGGATTTCTGGAATAGCTTTCGGATGTTATGGAAGGACCCCTTGGGACAGGTTTCGCTCGCGGTGACCACATTGTTCTGGGGTGTCAGCGCGACTTTGCGGCTGGTGATTCTCGCCTGGGCCGGGGTCGCCTTGGCGCTGAGCCTGGAGCAGGCGACTCAACTCACCGCATTGGTAGCCATCGGAATCGCCGCGGGTTCTGTGATCGCCGCGAAGTATGTTCAATTAGAACGTTCGGTCAAGGTGCTTCCGGTCGGTATGCTGATGGGTGTCGTGGTGATGTCCATGGCCTGGGTAACGCAGTTGTCGGTCGCGGTCGCGCTGCTGCTCGTGATCGGTGCGATTGCGGGCTTCTTTGTCGTGCCCATGAATGCTTTGTTACAACACCGCGGGCATCTGTTAATGGGCGCCGGCCATTCGATCGCGGTGCAAAATTTTAACGAGAATCTCGCGATTCTAGGAATGCTCGGGGTTTATGCGCTGATGCTGAAGATCAATTTCACCGAAAATGCCATAGTAATCTGTTATGGAATGATCGTCCTCGGAATCATGAGTTTCCTGTACCGCAAGCACCGGCACGACCAGGATAGCTAGCTGGTGTTTATCCGGAAACACCCTTCCCTGGGATGTTTCCTTGGCGGAACCGGAAAATGCAAGGCTCTTCCTGAAGCCGGGATAGTTTTCGTTCGTTTCCGAACGAAAACCAGCTGTATTGACCGTTGCGGAGTGGACGCGCTACGCGATTTCCGACAGCTCTCGATCCTCGAGCGTTGGTGGATGCGCCGGTTCGCGCTCGTAGCCGTCTAGCAGGCAGCTTACGTTGACGTCTCCCATCACGTTGAGCGTGGTCCGGCAGCGGTCTAGGAACCAATCGACGGTGAGGAGGATCGGGATATACTCGGTCGGCAGATCAACCGCTCTAAAGATCAGCGCCAGCGTGACCATGCCCGCCTCGGGAATGCCGGTCGCGCCGACCGACGCGATAATCGCCGTGAGGACGACGACGCCTTGCTGGGTCAGGGAGAGGTCGTGGCCCGGTATCGCCTGAGCGATGAACAAGGCCGCCATAGCCTGGTAAAGGGCGGTGCCGTCGTTGTTGAAGTTGGCGCCGATCAGGGCTCCCATGCTGGCCGAACGCTCGCGGACCCCGACCTTTTCGCGCAGACAAGCATAGGTGACCGGCATCGTGATCGTCGAACTCGCGGTCGAGAAGGCCATCACCAGCGCGTCGCGCATCCCGCGCAGCGCTTCAAGCGGTTTGACCCACGAACCCAAGCGAATTCTTAGCAGATAATAAATCAGTTGCAGCGACAACGCGATGAGCACGGCAATCAGGAATACCCCGAGGCCCAGGAACGCGCCGAAGCCTTCGCGGCCAATGATGCTCGCCACTACGCAGAACACGGCGAGCGGAATCAACTCGATGATCCAGTGCAGTACTTTGATGAGTGTAAGGAAGCCGACCTCGACCAGGTCGCAGACCGCCCCGAGCTTGGCATCGCCGGCTGCCTTCAGTTTGCGCAGCGCCAGACCGAAGGCCACGGCGATGATGATAACCGAGGTGATCCGGTTCTCCACGAACGGCGCCACCAGGCTGTCCGGGACATTGTCGAGAATCTGGTCAATCACCGCCGTCGGGCTGCGCTCGATCTGTTTCGAGGTGGGCGCGGGCAGTGTCGTCCAGCGACCCGGCTCGATCAGGTTGGCAACGCTGATGCCGATGAGAATCGCCACGCAGGTATTGAGCAGCAGCAATCTCAGGAGCCGCCAGCCGCTGCCGAGAGGCAATTGGGCGGTCATCAGGGCGTGAATCACCGCGACCAGCACTAGAGGCGCGGCCAGGGCGGTCAGCATTCGCAGGATCAACCGGCTCGGCACGATCAGGACTTCGGCGCGATGCCCCAAAGCCAAGCCGACCGCCACTCCCAGCACCACGCCCGCCAGAATTCGCAAATAGAGCGGAATCGCATACCAGCGGCCCAGCAAGCCTCCGGACGAAGCCGGTTCGGCGCTGGCGGGGAAAGCGCCGGGTGGGTTGGACGGCGCTGGGCCGCCCGGCTGCGTGGTGGTTTCGGGCACGGTTTCGTTGCTCGGCATGTTAATGTGACGGTGGGTTGTTGACCACCCAGTCTAAAGCCCCTGCGACAGCGGGACAACTGCTGTGATAATTTTCCAGCCCCAACCGTTTCGATTCAGAGTTCGTCTCCGGACACGGCTTCAAGACCATCCACACGCCGGAAACCACGGGGCAGTCCATTCCCGCGGCGCCCCCGGCTACCCAGGTAGTTGTCCATATCTGCCGCTTTCAAGGTCAGGAAGCGCTTGCCCGAACGTATTCTCAGGGCAGAACCCCGAGGTAATAGGACAGCGGCGGTCACGCGATCTTCGCCGGCTTTGAAATCCGTAGATTTTATTTGAATCAACTTGTTGCCTTTACCCTTCTTCAGAAGCGGAAGTTCCGCGGCCGGAAATACCAAGAGCCGTCCCTGTAAAGACGCCAAAGCAATACTATCCAATTCCGATGATGCGATTTTTACCGGTTTCAACGCGGTTGTATCGGGACTCACGTCGAGCACCTGCCTGCCCGCCCTGTTTTTGGTAAATAATTGCGGCAGCTCGGCCCGAAATCCGTAGCCGGAATCCGAAAGGAACCAGTAGACAGCGTCGTCCTCCGCGGCCATCACCGCCTTGAAGTGAATTCCGGCTGGCGGATTTAGTTTTCCGGTCAGGGGTTCGCCTTGGCTTCTAGCCGAAGCCAGGCCGTGCACAGGCAGGGTGTAAATACGCCCGCCGCTATCGAAAAAATAGACGATCTGGTTGCTGCGGCCGTATGCCGAATCGAGATAGGCATCTCCGGATCGATAGGCAAGCGCCCGCGGGTCGACGTCGTGGCCTTTGGCGGCCCTCACCCAGCCTTTTTCGGATAAGACAATGGTAACCGGCTCGTTCGGGATCAAGGTCTCGGCCCCCATCGCTTGCGCGGCCTGGCGGTTTACAATCGGTGATTTGCGGACATCTCCGTATTTTTCGGCGTCTCCGGTAAGTTCCTTTTGAAGCAGTTTTTTCAAGGTCCGCTTCGATGCCAGGGTTTTTTCCAGTTGATTCCGTTCTTCGGACAGTTCCGCTTGCTCGGACCGGATTTTGATTTCTTCCAAACGCGCCAGATGCCGCAATTTCAATTCGAGGATCGCCTCGGCCTGCCGGTCGCTCAGCGCAAAGCGCCGCATCAGAACCGGCTTGGGTTCGTCTTCGTTGCGGATAATCGCGATCACCTCATCAATATTCAGATAGGCGATCAACAAACCCTCCAATAGTTGCAGGCGCTCCAGAACCTTGTCGAGGCGGAACTGCAACCGTCGACGTACTGTTTCGATCCGGAACCCAAGCCATTCGGTCAGGATCTCGACCAGTCCTCTGACGCGCGGCTTGCCGTCCAGGCCGATCATGTTGAGATTGACCCGGTAATTGCGTTCCAGATCGGTGGTCGCGAATAAATGCGACATCAAATCATCAACCTGGATTCGTCGGGAGCGCGGTATGATCACCAGCCGGGTGGGGTTTTCGTGATCGGATTCATCTCGAAGATCCTCGACCATCGGTAACTTCTTGGCCTGGATCTGGGCCGCGATCTGCTCCATGATCTTGGCTCCGGAAGTCTGATAGGGGAGCGCGGTGATGATAATATTCGCATCCTCGGTTTCGAAGCGCGCGCGCATCCGGATCGAACCCGTGCCGGTCTCATACATCCTGCGAATGTCGTCGCGCGATGAAATCACTTCGGCCTCGGTCGGATAATCCGGTCCCTTGATATGTTCGCAAAGTTCCTTCAGGGAGGCTTCCGGATTCTCCAACAAGTGAATACAGGCGCTCGCGACTTCGTTCAGATTGTGTGGCGGGATATCGGTCGCCATGCCGACCGCGATGCCCATGCCGCCATTCAAAAGGACGTTCGGCAGGCGCGAAGGCAACCGCACGGGTTCTTCGAGGGTGCCGTCGAAATTGTCAGTCCAGTCCACGGTCCCCTGGCCCAGTTCCGCGAGCAGGGTTTGTGCGTACCGGGTCAGCTTGGCTTCGGTATAACGCATCGCGGCGAAGGATTTCGGATCGTCCGGTGAACCCCAGTTGCCCTGGCCGTCGATCAGGGGATAGCGGTAGGAAAATGGCTGCGCCATCAGAACCATCGCTTCGTAACATGCGGAATCCCCGTGTGGATGGAATTTGCCGAGTACGTCTCCGACGGTTCTCGCGGATTTTTTAGGTTTCGAGACGGAAGACAGACCCAGTTCGGACATCGCGTAGACGATTCGCCGCTGAACCGGTTTCAGACCGTCCGCGAGTTGCGGCAGGGCCCGGTCCAGGATGACATACATAGAATAATCGAGGTAGGCTTTTTCGGTGAATTCCTTGAGCGGAATCCGTTCATGATTTTGTTGCACGGTCATATAATATCGATTCGGGTCAAAAAAGTTGCTTCACTGTCAGAAAGTTGACGCACGTAAAATTACCGGATTGGATCGGTAAAAGAATCCTCATCGGTATGTTCCGCGCGATTGGTTTCGGCGTTGGCAGGAGGACCGCGGACCCCCGATCACCTTAATCGACGGACGAGATATTCTGATTATTACTCATTTAAAATATCATCTTGCAAACGTCCGCATGTTTAAAGAAAATATTGTAAAACCTTGAAATATCGGAGACCACGGAAAGGGACGGTTACGTTTTGGCTACGGTAAAGAAACCGGGCTTGGAGTTCTATCAATAACTGTACGGTTTGGGTTGAGGGGTTATTCTTTGTTATTTGGTACTATCTGGCCGAGCTGGTTTGAATGGCTAGAGCCGGCCAAAATCAGACTTAATTCCTATCTTTCCACCTTCCGTTCCTGATCAAAATCAAGCGGACTTGTAGCCTGCTTAATCGTTACGCTTTGTACGGTATGAGTGTAAATCATCGTGGTCTTCAAATCGCTGTGGCCCAACATTTCCTGAATAGTTCGAATATCATAATTCGCCTGCAACAAATGAATTGCGAAACTGTGTCGAAAAGTATGAGCGGGCGCCCGTTTGGGAATCTGGCTCTTTCGTACCGCCAGCTTGATCGCCTTTTGCAAATGGGTCTCGTGCAAATGATACCGGCGGTATTCTTGGGTACCGGGGATAAACGTCAATTTTTTTGGCCGGAAAGAGCCACTGCCAAGTCAGCATCTCTCGATGCGTTCTTATATTTTTCAGCCAAAGCATTCGGTAAAAACGTAGCGGCGTAGTCGGCGGCCAAATCCTCCTCATGTAATTTGATGACTCTCGATCGTTGCAACTCCAATTCAGGCAATAAAACAACAGGCAAAGGAAGCGTTCGGTCTTTTTGGCCTTTACCATCATGGACAGTTAATAACCTCATGTCAAAGTTCAAGTCCTGAATCCGTAGTTTAAGACACTCAAATAACCGCAATCCGCAGCCCTACAATAACTTGGCAACCAAATCACAAGGGGCGTCAAGATTGCTGATCACTCGATCAACCTCGTTCCGGGACAACACCACCGGAATGTAAGCCCGTCGCTTTGCTTTAACCACCCCCTCGATTTTGCTGAATTCCTTTTCAAGCACATGTTTGAACAGAAACAGCAAAGCATTAAAAGCCTGATTCTGACTGGATGCGGCGACCTTCTTTTCAATCGCAAGAAATGTCAGAAAGCTTTTCACATCCTCCATTGTCAATAAACGCGCATCCTTGCTTTTAGTAAAGGTCTGAAGTTTCTGTGTTCAGGTTTTATAAGTCTGAAATGTCTTGGAGGAATAATGCCTGACCCTAATGGCGGCTTTTAGTTTGTCGTAAACCCAGACGCAGTTGGCGCCGGTTGAGATTGACCTGCGGCATGTGGCGTCCCATCCGGATAAAATGCGCCTCGATTTGAACCACCGCATCCAGATCGGTGATTAGCGAACGATCGAAAGCCAGCCCGACGGCTTCCGCGGTCAGATCGTCACCGGTCGGCCCGAGACCTCCGGTACAGATGCAGCAATCCGCTCGCGATGAAATTTCCCGCAACAATTCGATCAAAGAGTCCAAGGGGTCCCCGACCGCCGCGTGGCGCGTTACCTGGAAACCATCCTGCGCAAGTTGCTCCGACAACAATCCGCGTTGGTGTCAACGGTCTGACCAGTTACAATTTCATCGCCTTGTGAAAAGATCTCGGCGACCAGTGTTGGCTGGTTCATGGCCTTCGATTACGAATAGTCGGTTGGAAGGATTTTTCAGATTGTAAACACAAGCCTATCGAATTGATATGAATCTCGCATCCGGTTAGCCAAAAAAGCATCCGACAATCATAAAATTCTTCACAGCGGAAAGCCCTTGATGGAAAAAAACCAGAGGGTATTGCGTAAGTAATGATGAGATAATGTTGCCTCGATCCAGCGAGGTACATCTCTGTCACATGGTCCGAAATGTTCAAGTAAGCAAACGGTTAAGAAG
>JBOICY010000364.1:0-1835 GCA_050740335.1 Methylococcales bacterium
GTGTAGCAGACGGGCGGAACAGGATCCTCTTCGCGCAGAAACCGTATTGGAAGTTGAGTTTTCAGTTGCCGGCAAGCCGAGCGTTACCGGAACTTTTGCATTCACAACAAGGGCCAAGAACCGCTCACGCATCCGCGCTTGAACCGGCTGCCTTGGATGCTGACAACCGTGTCTCATCCCTGCCTGACCGCATCTCGTATCCGATTCATCCCCTCCGCCAATCGATCCATCGAGGTCGTATACGCGAATCGAACCTGGCACTCCGGCCGATCGATCCCGAAATCCCTGCCCGGTGTAATTGCAACGCCATGACGCTCCAACAGAAAATCCGCGAATTCGAAACTGTTCGCTGAAAACGATTGACAACCCGCGTAGATATAAAAAGCCCCTTCCGGTGTCACAGGAATGTCAAAACCGATCTTCGTCAATTGACCGATCACGAAATCCCTTCGTTCCCGAAACGCTTCCCGGCGTCTTTCCAGTTCTCTGATCGTATCCTCGTCGAATGCCGCCAAGGCCGCAAGCTGCGAATGGGCCGGCGCCGAAATAAATATATTCTGCACCAATTTTTCGACTGCCTCGATCGACCGATCCGGAACGATCAGCCACCCGAGGCGCCATCCGGTCATGCCGAAATATTTGGAAAAACTATTGACCACCACCACACTGTCTGAAAATTGCAATGCCGTCACGGCGGGCGCGTCATAATGGAGGCCGTGATAAATTTCGTCGGAGATGACAAAACCATCCTTTTTTTCCACAAAATCGATGATTGCTTTAAATTCTTCCGGGTCAATCAGCGTACCGGCCGGATTGGACGGTGAAGCAATCAGGACACCCCGGCTGTTCGAGGCCCAATGAGTTTCCACGCACCCGAGGTCGAGTTGATAATTGCGATCCGGTCCAACCGGTATCAGCCTTGGGTCGCCATCGAACAAACTGACCAGATTCCGGTTACAAGGGTAGCACGGATCCGCCATCAGAATCTGTACCCGGCGATTCACCTGCATCGCGATGGCCAGTAACAAGGCACCGGATCCCCCCGGAGTCACAAAAATCCGCTTGCTGGAAACCTCGACGCGATACCGAACCCGGTAGTATTCGGCAATCGCCTCGCGTAATTCGGGAAGACCCGCGGCAATCGTATATTTGATGTTGCCACCGGCCAACGCCCGGATTCCGGCATCCACCACCCTGGGGGGTGTCGGGAAATCCGGTTCTCCGATTTCCATATGAACAATGTCACAACCCTTTTGCTCCAGCTCCTTGCTCCGACGCAAAAGACTCATCACATGGAAAGGCTGGATCGATTGCATTCGGCTGGATAAACTACTCAAGAGCGATCTCCCGTATTTCGATCGGATTGAGTTTACCGGATAACAACCGGTACCAGCCAGTTCTATCGAATCGAGGCGCCGTCCCGGAATTTTCCGGACGGAATCAGCGTCGTCCAAAACGAAAGCGGAATTTCAGGACGCCGCCCGCCGATGAAACGGATGCTAATCGAGCCCTGCCAGGATCTCGATTACAGTCATAGACTTGCGAGACAGATTCGTAAAAACTTGCAGTACCGAATATTTTTTGCTATTAGTTAACGGTTTAGATGTAATCGTTTGTTTGGGAGTTGCTGGATGACCGGAAACAAAAAATCTGAGGGGGCGCTATTCAACTTCGAGCCCTATGAAGTGACCGAGGGTGAAGAATACATGAACGAAGCTCAAATCGAGCATTTCCGTTCGATTCTTGAAAACTGGAAGTCGGCATTGATGAAAGAAGTCGATCGCACCGTCCACCATATGCAGGACGATGCGGCCAATTTCCCCGACCCTAATGAC
>JBOICY010000365.1:0-2835 GCA_050740335.1 Methylococcales bacterium
ACCTTCCACGTTGGAACTACCGGGCTTTTCCTCAGGATAATTAATATCGGGAAGTTATTTTTGGCCAAATCCTTAGTTGTGTTGAACCCGATAGTCATGTGTCGGTCGTCGATGATCAGTACGTCAAACCCAAGCGGATACTTGGTATCGAGTAGGTACAGTGGAACCAGCTGCTCCATGCCTCCGCTCACGTAGATTGCCCTGCGTGCCTCCATTAGCTTAAAGAAGTTTTCGGGTCGATCTTCCACATTCAGAGCAATAACAGCAACGCACCTGCCTGGTGTACCCGCCGCGTTTAACTCACGCAGCCTACGATTGATCGTTTTCGCAAAGTTTTCCGGCGCCTTTGGACCTGCCGAAAAAATAAGTGTCCGAATCTGTTTTTGTACTCCGCTGCAAAGCCGCGCAGCGGAGTCATAGATCTCCGCTTTACCCTTGAGCAACTGACTACCGGCATGTGTGGCGAGGAGGCGTTCGATTGCGCGGAACCGCTGTTCGTGCCTCATGAAGTGAAGAATTCTCTCCAGACCTCATGCAAGTGTAAGTGAAGATATAATGAGAAGGACGATCTCTTCGGTAGGTCTTGCCAAGACGTGTGGGAGAGAGAAGCCACCAATGTCCATCGCGAGGACCGCCATCCCAACTACACCTGCCATAAAAAGGAAGGTTATCGCAATGGCTTCCAAGACATTCTCAAGGAGCTTCATCTGGCATCTCTCCCCTTCGCACCAATCGATTGCACAGTAAATTGCCACTTGCTATCCGCTGTCGGAAGTACCTCTTCGTTAATTTGTTTTCGATCTCGGAGAGCACTAAGAACCTTCTCCACCACTACGGAAACTGGCAGCATCGGGTAGGAGCCGGTTAGCGGCTGCAGAATAGCTTGTGCGGGGGTGTCCACTGCACCCGGTGCTATGCGTGACAAGAGAACGCCTCGTGCGTTGGCTTCGCGTCTAGCCCACTTGCAGAGTTCGTCTAAGGCGGCCTTTGCCATCGCATAGTGACCCGCATAGAAGGGAGGCAGCGCGTCCATCTGAACACGAGTGATCGCATAGCTGAGAGCCAGCATATGACCGCCCTCCTCTAAAAGTCGCATTCCCTCACGGAAGCACAAGAAAAACCCTGTAACGTAAGTGTTAAAACAATCGAGCCAGTCGACATACGGGTAGTCTGCGAGGGGAGTTGTGACATCAGGCCGAAGCCCGGCGCTGTAAATAAGATAGGACAGGTGGCCCATTAACCGTCGCAACTCATGGAAGGCGCGGCGCACGTCGTCTTCGGACCTCACGTCAGTCTGATGAAAAACCAGCTCCTTAGATGATTGATACGATTCGAGGACAGAAGAGTGCGTTCGTCCTCGGGCAAGAACGGCGACCCGGCAGCCTGATTCCAGTAGCCGGATAGTTACCGCTCCCGATCGCGCCCGAGCCTCCTACGACGACGGCAGTGTTACCCTTGAGTGGTTTCATATTCCTCGTTCGCGGTTCTACTTACCGACCCTCATGGCCCGTGCGTTGTGACACCTAACTCATAAGTTGAGCATCACATCATTATGGGACGCGTTAAAAAAGCAAACCGAACGTTCCCGTTCCCACTTCGGCTTATTTATTCCCAGGATGATGTGGTGCTCGAACGGAGCGTTCGACGTGATTTACCCCTTTTGTAATTTCGTTCACCGGCGGATGGAAACGGGTGGGCCGTTTACTTTGTCTTGTGATACCCTCGAGCAGGTCCATCAACTTCGTTATACACCTGCTCGAGGGTATCACTATATTCAATCAAAATCAACGATCCATCCTTTTCGGTTCGATCGGTGAATGTATCAGATAAGGCGTCAATCGCGACGAACGCCCGAGCTCACCCGACCGCCAGCCGTAGCGAAGCGGAGGCTGGTGGGTCGGGTGCAGCGCCTTGTTGGGCCGCAAGGTGTGGTTGCTCACTGTGCCGGCCCGACCAGTGCCCACACATAAGTTGGCTCCGCATTGACGTTCGGCATGAGTGTGATGGCATTGACGGCAACCTCCGTGTTGCTACTCAGCTTGCCCGCCTCATATTGCCGTGCAGTAGGAGGCTGATAACCCCAAGGTGGATCAAGAATGCGATTACACCTATTATCTGATGTGGAAGTTCCGTAGCCGGTGACGAGCAATGTTTTGTCTGCTGTTAAAACCAAACTGTCTCCAGTTTTCGGAAACGGCGATGATGGTCCGCGAGGGGCGGCAAAACGAAACGCTGGAGGAAGGAGATCACGGTAACTTTGTTCTCAAGTAACCCGAGGTCCGGAGGCTGAGTTTTTTGTCATGCGCAAATAGTCGAATACGCGGCGGGTGCAGAAGCCGAGTTTGCGCATCGTCTCGGCGATGGATTGAGACGCGGTCTGAAAAGACTTGAGGATACCGATGGCGAAGCGGCGCAGGCGAGTGATATTTTCCGGGCCATGGCCGACCCGGATGCGACTGCGATCCTCGTCGTAGTTCCAATCGATGATGTAATGAGTGCTCTCAATGGCCCAGTGACCACGGTTGAACGCCAGAACCTGTTGTGCAGAAGCCTGGTGCGGCGTCTGGCTCGTAATCCCCAGCGCGGTCTCACGCGATTGCCTGGCGGTTTTCTTCTCGATCGATTCCGGCTCGATCAGGAACACCTGGCCGACGTGGGGGAAGTCGATGTAGGCATTGAGCGCCGTGCTGCACCAGATGCGCCGCGTTTCGATGCGGCCGTGATCGGCAGGCGTGACCTGGACGAAGTCGGGATCGCCACGATTTTCGAACCGCAACGCGATATCGCGTTCCAGCGTCGGCTGGTTGCCTTTGACGGTGAAAGAATAGTCGGCCT
>JBOICY010000366.1:0-8494 GCA_050740335.1 Methylococcales bacterium
GTACCCCTGAGCCTGATGAACTTTCTGAACCTCGCTTCGCAAAAAGGCATCCTGATCAAGGATGGCCGTTCCCTGGATCTGTTGAGCCGGATAGACACCCTGGTCTTCGATAAAACCGGCACGCTCACGCAGGAACAACCCAAGGTCGGGCCTGTTCATGTGTGCGCAGGCACCGAGGAGGATCAACTGCTCCGCTATGCGGCTGCCGCCGAAGTGAAACAGACACACCCGATAGCCAACGCAATTCTCGAGGAGGCGCGCAAACGGCGACTGAGCATTCCACACATGGATGCAACGGAATATAAGGTGGGCTACGGGATATCGGTGAAGATCGAGGACCGGCTGGTGCAGGTGGGCAGCAGTCGTTATATGGAGGTATCGGGGCTCACGATTCCGCCCGCGCTCCAGCGCATTCAGGAAGACTGCCATGCACAGGGCCATTCGCTGGTCATGGTCGCGGTTGACCAGGCCGTGGGCGGCGCGATTGAATTATTACCCACAGTACGTCCGGAAGCCGAAGGGATCATCGGCGACCTGCGGCGGCGCGGAAATATCAAGGCGACCTATGTCATCTCTGGAGATCACGAGGCGCCTACGAAAAAGCTCGCGGAAGCGCTCGGCATCGACCATTATTTCGCCGAAACGCTACCGGAGCAGAAGGCCGCCATCATCCAGCAATTGACCGATGAGGGGAGATCCGTGTGCTACGTGGGGGACGGGATCAATGACGCGATTGCGCTCAAAAAGTCCCATGTCTCGGTCTCTTTGCGCGGAGCGTCGACCGTGGCGGTGGATACGGCCCAGATTATCATGATGAACGGCGACCTGAGCGGTTTGGTTTCCATATTCGATTTTGCGCAGGATTTTCGTAGCAACACCAATATCACCTTTGCCCTGGTCCTGGTCCCATCGATCATCGGTATCGGCGGGGCCTTCTTTCTCGGCTACGGCATGTTGCACACGACGTTTTTGAATCTGGCCGGCTTGTTAGCAGGCCTGTCGAACTCATTGGTGCCCCTCATGAAATACCGAAGGAGTATAGAACCATGGCCTGGCAAGACGTCTTCAACGCAAAAGACAATCGAGAATTGGCACAACAATACGATATCTGGGCAAAGGATTATGAAAGCGACGTAGCGGACTATGTCGGCCCCCTGCGCAGCGTGGAAGTGTTGACCCGCTATGCCGCTCCGGAGGCCAGGATCCTGGATGCGGGATGCGGTACCGGGCTGTGCGGGCAGATTTTGCATGCGCGAGGCTATCTTAGAGTCGAGGGGCTGGACCTTTCGACAGGGATGCTGGCCGAGGCGCGTCGCAAGAATTGCTACGCGGCCCTGCACCAGCAAGCGCTCGGAGGGCCCCTGGACTTCCCCGGCGATTTCTTCGACGCCATCGTGTGTGTGGGAATATTCGCGCGCGCACATGTGCCGAGCCGTTCTTTGGACGAGTTGATCCGGATCACCAGGCCGGAAGGATACATCGTCTCCACCTTGCGCACCCTGTTCTACGAAAACAGCGATTTCAGAGACAAGATGGCTGCCCTGGAAGAAGCCGGGCAATGGCGTTTGGTCGAAGCAGGCGAGTCCTTCCAGGCGATCCCCGAAAGCGATCCGGATTTCTACATGCGAGTATGGGTACATCGAATTACCAACAGGCATCGAACGTGAGCCTGGAGGCCTGAGAATCATGTTAGAGGCTGATCTGAGGAGAATCCTCGTCGAATTCAACGACACCACAAGCGATTACCCGGCCGACAGGTGTGTGCATGAACTGTTTGAAGCGGAAACAGCACGCACCCCCCACGCCACGGCCGTGGTCTTTGGCGACCGAGAGATTACCTATGCTGACTTGAATGCGAAAGCGAACCAACTGGCTCATTACCTGCGCACGCTGGAAGTCAAGCCCGACGTGCTCGTGGCAGTCTATGCCGAACGTTCGATCGATATGATTATAGGGCTTTTAGGCATTCTCAAGGCGGGTGGTGCTTACCTCCCGCTCGACCTGAGTTATCCCGCGAGCCTTCTGGAATTCATGCTGGAAGATGCCGAAGCGCCGGTTTTATTGACACAAGAGCATCTCACGGGCCATTTGCCCCGCACGGATGCACAAGTGATCTGCATCGATCGCGCACAGCAGGGGCTGGTCAAATTCAGCCAAGAAAACCCACACAGTTCTGTGATCTCGGACAACCTGGCCTATGTGATCTATACCTCGGGCTCCACGGGAAGGCCCAAAGGGGTGTCCGTGTGCCATCGCGCGATCATCCGTCTGGTATGCAACACCAACTATATCACGATTAGCGCCTCCGACCGCATCGCTCAGTCCTCGAATGCATCATTTGATGCCGCGACCTTTGAGATCTGGGGCGCGCTCTTGCATGGAGCCCAGCTCATCGGGATCCCCAAGGAACTATTGCTTTCGCCCCAACGGCTCAAGACTCACCTCCGTGAACATCAGATCCAGGTGTTGTTCTTGACCACCGCCTTGTTCAATCGTCTGGCCTGTGAAACGCCGACCATTTTCCATACCTTGCGCGATGTGCTCTTCGGGGGAGAGGCTGTCGACCCCAAATGGGTGGCTCACATCCTCGAACATGGCCCGCCGCAGCGTTTGCTGCACGTGTATGGCCCGACCGAGAATACCACCTTTAGCACCTGGTATCCGGTGAAAGGGATACCCGAGGGGGCGACGACGGTTCCCATCGGATACCCGATCGCCAACACCCAAGTCTATATCCTGGACCACCAGCAACGACCCGTTCCTATCGGCGCGCCTGGGGAGCTCTATATCGGTGGAGACGGACTGGCCCGGGGTTATCTTAACCACCCGGAGCTGACCGCTGAAAAATTTATCCACAAGGCTTTCGGTGACAATCCTGTGTCGCGCCTCTACCGAACAGGCGATTGGGCCCGCTATCTGCCCGATGGGGCAATCGAATTTATCGGGCGCATGGACAATCAGATCAAGCTGCGTGGATTTCGAGTCGAGCTGGGTGAAATCGAGATGATATTGGAACAGCATCCTGGGGTTCGCCACGCCATTGTGGCCCTCCAGGCGGGCAACGACGATCAACGCGTCGTCGCCTGCGTCGTGGCGCATGACGACCCCTCGGAAGGCTTCGTCGGCCTGTGGCGGCAGTTATACGAAAAGACCTATAGCCAGACCTTCGCGCGGCACGATGTGACCTTTAACACGGTCGGTTGGCACAGCAGCTACACAGGTCTACCCATTCCAGAGGCCGAGATGCGGGAATGGCTCGACCGGACCGTCGATCGCCTGATGGCCTTGAAGCCACGCAAGGTCCTGGAAATCGGCTGCGGAACCGGGATGTTGGTGGCGCGCGTAGCACCGCATTGTGAGAGCTATGTCGGAACCGATTTTTCCCGGTCGGCCCTGGACCATGTTCGTAAGATGCAGCAAGTTGTAGACGACCTGGATCATATCACCCTGCTGGAACGTATGGCGGACGACTTCACGGGATTTGCGCCGGAAAGCTTTGATACGATCATCATTAACTCGGTACTACAGCACTTTCCCAACACGGATTACCTGTTGCGCGTCCTGGCAGGGATGATCCGGCTAGTCCAAAAAGGCGGTCGTATTTTTATCGGTGACGTGAGCAATTTGGCCCTGTTGGAAACTTTCCATACCTCGGTGCGTCTGTTTCAAGCGGCCGACCGGGTTAGTTGCGGTCAATTGCGTCAAGAGATTCAACACCGCATGGCCCAGGAAAGAGACCTATGGGTCGCCCCCTCTTTCTTCCGAGCTTTACAGCACGACTTCCCGGAAGTCACGCAGGTGCAGGTGATGCCCAAGCACGGGCGTTATCATAACCAACTCACCCGCTTTCGTTACGACGCCCTGTTACAACTCAATTCCTCAGTCGAGCCGTTGAACGATATCGAGTGGATCACTTGGCACGCACCACTCACACTGGACGCGATACGCCGCCGCCTCTTGGAGGCCCCGGCCAAAGCCCTCGGGATCCGCGATATCCCCAACGCCCGGCTGAATGATCAAGTGCTGGCCATGCAATGCTTGCGCGAAGCGGCACCGGACGAAACGGCAGGCCAGTTACGCGCCGCCCTAGCGCGCCGGCCTCGCCCTGGCATAGAACCCGATGCCATCCTGGGCTTGCGTGACGAACTGCCCTATCACGTTGAAATCAGTTGGTTGGCTGCGACGGCGGAAGGCAGCTACGATGTCGTTTTCACGCCGAAGACGTGGCCGTTCCGGCCCGCGATTTTCCGGGAAGAAACAGACCTCGGACCTTGCGCGGACTACGTAGGCAATCCGGCGCAAATCAGATCCGATCGGCAGTTAATCCCAGAGTTACGTCGCTTCTTGCAGGAAAGGCTGCCCGATTATATGGTGCCCGCCAGCTTTGTGCTATTGGACAAATTTCCATTGACCCCGAACGGGAAAGTGGACCGCCGGGCCTTGGCGCGGCTACCGGTAGACCGCTGTCAGTTGCCGGACCGGACGTTTGTGGCCCCTCGCACTCCGGAGGAAAAAACGGTGGCCGGGATCTGGGCGGAAGTGTTGGGGCTCGAGCGCATCGGTCTCCAAGATGATTTCTTTGCGCTGGGAGGAAATTCGCTGACCGGCATGGCTCTGGTCAATCGATTGCAGCAACGGTGCAACCGGCGCATCTCCTTGGCCGATCTGTTTACGGCCCCGACCGTTGCCGGACTCATAGCCTTTTTCGATGCAAGCGCTCCGATCGATCCGGTGTTCCCGGATGGTGGGCGTGAACGGGGAGAGATCTAATGGTCGTAGCCGGGACTATCGCCGGGTTCGGTGCTCTGTATGGGGCCGCGAAGGCCTACGGACAATTCAATAGAAAAAAGAGGATACACAGTTTTTTAAACGGCGGGACCCGGGCCTCTCAAGAGAACGTGGTCCCATCCATCGCGGGCTCGGATATCATAAGCCAGAAGACCCGAGAGATTCATGATTATCTGGCAGCCGCCTCGATGGCGGTGGGGCTTTCCACGGCCGGGGCGGTGTTTTATTCCCCTGTGAGTCTCCTCAGTGTGCCCCTGGTGCTGTACACCTGCCGGCCTATTTTCCAGGACGCCTGCAAAGCATTGTTCGAGGAATACCGGCTCAGAGCGTCGGTGCTCGATTTCGTATACGTTGTCGGCATGCTGGCCATGGGTTTTTACGTCGCCAGCGCCCTGTCAAGCTGTCTCTATTTATTGGGCCGAAAGCTGTTGCTCAATACGCAGGATCACTCGAGAAAACGGCTGATCGACGTGCTCAGCGACCAGCCCCGCTCCGTCTGGGTATCGAAAGACGGGGTTGAGGTCGAGATACCCTGCGAGGACCTGCGCGTCGGCGACACGGTTGTGGTCAATGCCGGGGAGATCGTTCCGGTCGACGGTCATATCGTCGAGGGCATCGCCTCGCTCGACCAGCACAGACTGACCGGAGAAGCGCAGTTCGCTGAAAAAGGGACTGGCGTCCCGGTCTTTGCAGGCACGACCGTCCTGGCCGGTCGTATTTGCATTCAGGTTGAAAAAGCCGGTGCGGAAACGGTTGCGGCCCAGATCGGGGACATCTTGAACAGCCTCAGCGATTTTACGGCATCCATGCAAACGCGCAGCGAAACATTTGCGGACCGCTTGGTGCTCCCGACCCTGGGCGTCAGTGCCGTGGCCTTGTCAACCTTGGGACCTGCGAGTGCTTTTGCGGTCATGAGTGCCGATTTTTCGGAGGTTTTAGGCGTAGCAGCCCCGCTCAGCATGTTGAATGTCCTCGATCTCTCCGCTCGGCGCGGCATTCTGATCAAGGATGGGCGTTCGCTGGAATTGTTGAATCGGGTGGACACGATCGTATTCGACAAGACCGGCACCCTTACTCTCGATGACCCCCGGGTCGAACATATCCACACCTGCAACGGCTTGCAGGAAAACGAGTTGTTAGCTTACGCGGCGGCCGCCGAAGCCAGGCAGGGCCACCCCATTGCGCGCGCCATCTGTCAGGCCGCCAGCGCGCGCGGCTTAGCACTGCCGGAGATGGATCAAGCCACCTGCGAGGTCGGTTACGGCATCAAGGCCGTTATCGCCGGCCGGCGCGTACGGCTCGGCAGCGCCCGGTTTATGGAGGCGGAAGGGATCGGCATTCCGGCGGCCATGCGCATCTGGCAAGACGACAGTCACGAGCAAGGGCATTCCCTCGTGTATGTCGCGATCGGCGATCACCTTGGCGGCGCCATGGAATTGCAGGCAAGCCTTCGCCCGGAGGTCAAACGCATCCTGGACGGTTTACGGCGACGCCATCTGAAATTGTATCTCATGTCGGGAGATCACCCTGCCCCGACTCAAAGGCTGGCCCGCGAATTGGGCATCGATCAGGTTTTTGCGGAGACCTTACCGCAAGACAAGGCGAAGCTCATTGAAGGCCTGCAAGGGGCTGGGAGATCGGTCTGCTTCGTGGGGGACGGGCTCAACGACGCGATTGCGCTTAAGCAGGCCCATGTGTCTATCTCCCTGCAAGGGGGCGCCGCGGCCGCCACGGAAACCGCTCAGATTATTATGATGGATCAAAGCCTTAAGAGACTGGATGAGGTCTTTGATCTGGCCCGTACCTTCGACACGAATATAAAGACCTGTTGGATCACCACCCTCGTTCCCGGCCTCCTCTGTGCCGGCGGCGTGTTTTTTCTAGGTTTTGGGATCTTCAGTTCGGTTATACTCTACAATCTCAGCTTAGTCGCGGGTGTCGGTAATGCGATGTTACCGCGGTTCATTCATGCTAAAACCCTACAACATCAGGAGGTCAGTCATGGTAATTTTACCGCTCGTCCGTCTCGCGGTTCTCCTCGTCGGAACCGGGACCGTATCGATTATAGTGGATAGGCGTTTACGAGCGCGAAAACAGGGAGCCGCGACGGGTGAAACAACGGACGGGGAGTCTGCGCCCGGCGTGACGGATCGTCTATGGTGCGAGGTCAAAGGTTGGTCCGACCGCATGCTGCACAAGATCCCCGCCGATTTTCCGCCACGCTTCAAAGCCTGGGCCGTGCGGGCCGCTGCCGGCGATACGAGCTTGACTGATTGGCTTAACGCCCTCCCGGAGGAGGGATTGCGAGGCTTTGCCGAACAGCTGACGGAGTTTTGTTCTGAGATGGGCTTCGATCTGTCATGGCTCGTGGATGGAAAATTCGATGGGCATCCCGAATTGGCGCGAGCGGCAGAAAGGATCGTGTTGCACTATTACAGCGCTTGTCAGCAGGGTGCCGTGGCCCAGGAGGATCTCGATGTCTACAAGCAGCTCCTGGATTTCGAGCGCAATCCCTTCGGCCGCAAAAATCGGACCTTCGTAGAAAGGCTGTTCGCCAAGGTCGTCGAGGACGGCCTGGTCGCGGCGAAGATGTCGGAGTATTTTTCGGCGCCGCCCAAAGAGCGGCAACAGATCGCCGTTACTGCCATACGCGAGGCCTGGGCAAAGGATGATGCGGCGCTCATCCGTGCCGTTAAAGAGATCCTAAGTGGCCCAAAAAAGGCAACCGAAGCTCCGTAGCGGATCCGCAGCGATTGCACTCCCGGCCATCGATAGCCTGAGCTATTCGCTGTCGGTGCGGGCGCCGCTGCCCGGTGAATTGAATTATCACCCGCTAGCTCAACTTCATTGCGCTAGCGAGAGGAATAGGCGTCGCCGCCGCGTTGGCGCTGACGCGCCCCGGATCGTCCTGACGGAGCAAAGCCTGGGCCGATTGTTCCTGTCGTTCGATCTGGCCCTGCGCTTCGAGTGCAAGCTCATGACTAGCTTCGGGCTCAGCGTCGGCACTGGCTGCATCGTCATCGGGAGCGTAGGTATTCTGTATGCCGGGGTTGGCGCAATGACCACGTTCGGCGGATTTGCCCTCCTCGGGATCGTCGGTAACGCCATGCTGCGCTTAGTAGCCTAGCAAAAATAACTTGAACATTTGTGCCATGCCTTCGATCCTTGGGCTATGGATAACATGGCGACGATAGCGACCAAATACAAAGCCTGGTCCGGTCGATTGGACGAAGCGACACGGCGGCTGTGGGTTGCGGTGGAGGCGCGTCAGCTTGGACGCGGCGGCGTGAGCGCCGTTGCCAAGGCGGTGGGTATTTCTCGCACGACGATTTACGCGGGACTTGCAGAACTGGTGGATAGTGCGAGTCTCGAACCGACCGCCAAGGCCAGCGCAAAACAACGGGTGCGCACCGCCCCGGGGGCGGGCGCAAGAAGCTCACCGTCAAGGATGCGACTCTCCTGCAGGACTTGGATACCCTGGTTGACCCTGGTTCGCGGGGCGACCCGATGTCGCCGTTGCGCTGGACCTGCAAGAGCACCACGCGACTGGCGGAAGAACTCGCCCGGCGGGGGCATTCAGTGAGCCAGCGCAGCGTTTGCGACCTCTTGGCCGAACTCGACTTCAGTCTTCAGGCCCCCCGCAAAACCCGCGAAGGCACTCGGCACCCGGATCGCGACGCCCAGTTCGGCCACATGGCCCAAACGG
>JBOICY010000367.1:0-8835 GCA_050740335.1 Methylococcales bacterium
GCTTCGGCTCCAATAAGGTGGCGGTGATTAAAGTGGTTCGCGCGATTACCGGATTGGGCCTGAAAGAAGCCAAGGCGGCGGTCGAAGGGGCGCCAACCCCGATTAAAGAAGGCATCAGCAAGAGCGAAGCGGAGAATATCAAAAAGCAACTGGAGGAAAGCGGCGCGTCTGTCGAAATCAAATAATTTGACTCCAGTAGCGAAGCAACAGGCGATTCCAGGGCGATCGGCCGGTGACCACGGGTCCCCGGCCTTTCGCCGTCTCTGCGATATTTATCCACAGCAATTCCATACCCAGTCGATGTAAGGAATTTTAAATATGGCCTACTCTTTTACCGGGAAAAAACGTATTCGCAAAAGTTTCGGAAAGCGTCCGGATGTGTTGGATGTTCCGTATTTACTCGCGACCCAGATCGATTCGTATGCGCGCTTTTTGCATACGGACGCCGATGGTTCCGCCTCTTCGGATTCCGGTCTCCATGCCGCATTTAAATCGGTTTTTCCGATTCAGAGCCATTCCGGTTATGCGGTTCTCGAATACGTCAAGTACCGGCTGGGTAAGCCCACCTTCGATGTGCGGGAGTGCCAACAGCGTGGCGCGACCTATGCGGCGCCGCTCCGGGTTCTTGTGCGGCTGGTTATTTACGACAAGGACGCTCCGGGTTCGACCAAAACGGTCAAGGACATCCGTGAGCAGGAAGTTTACATGGGTGAATTACCCCTCATGACCGACAACGGAACATTTATCATCAACGGCACGGAACGGGTCATCGTATCGCAGCTGCACAGGTCCCCCGGGGTATTTTTCGACCATGACAAAGGCAAGACCCATTCTTCAGGGAAGCTGCTTTTCAGCGCGAGAGTGATCCCATACCGGGGCTCCTGGCTCGACTTCGAATTTGATCACAAAGATGCGGTATTTGTTCGGATCGACCGTAGACGCAAAATTCCCGCGACGATTCTGTTAAGGGCTCTGGGTTACGACAACGTAAAAATTCTCGATCTTTTCTTTGAAAAAAACCGCTTCACTTTTGACGGGGACAAGATTTTTCTGACTCTGGTTCCGGAACGTCTGCGCGGTGAACTGGCCAGTTTCGATATCAAGGCCGCTGGAGAGGTCATCGTCGAAGAAGCTCGTCGAATCACCACCAAACATATCAAGCAAATCGAGAAAGCCGGTTTGAAAATGCTCGAAGTGCCCCGTGAATATCTTCTCGGGAAAATTCTCGCGAACAATCTTATCAACGCGGAGTCGGGTGAAGTCATCGGAAATGCGAACGATGAAATCACCGATGAACTGCTGACTCAAATTATTGAATCCGGAATCCGGGAATTGGATACGCTGTTTGTCAATGACCTGGATCGCGGACCCTATATTTCGAATTCTCTGACCATCGATCCGACCACGACGCAGTTCGAGGCTCTCGTGGAGATCTACCGGATGATGCGCCCCGGTGAACCGCCGACCCGGGAGTCCGCTGAAAATCTCTTTCAAAATCTTTTCTTCAGTCAGGAGCGCTACGATTTGTCCGCGGTCGGAAGAATGAAATTCAACCGGCGCCTGGGCCGGGAAGAGGTTACCGGTGACGGTGTTCTGAACGAAGAGGATATCATCGCGGTTCTCAAGGAACTCATCAATATCCGGAATGGGAATGGTGTCGTCGATGATATCGATCATCTCGGCAACCGGCGGGTCCGCTCGGTCGGGGAAATGGTCGAAAACCAGTTCCGGGTTGGCCTGGTACGGGTCGAACGCGCGGTCAAGGAGCGATTGACGCTGGCCGATTCGGAGGGACTGATGCCCCAGGAAATCATCAACGCCAAGCCGGTTTCGGCGGCGATCAAGGAGTTTTTCGGTTCGAGCCAGCTGTCTCAGTTTATGGATCAGAACAATCCGCTTTCGGAAGTGACCCATAAACGGCGGGTTTCGGCGCTGGGTCCGGGTGGTCTCGCGCGAGAGAGGGCCGGGTTTGAGGTCCGCGATGTGCATACCACCCATTATGGCCGCGTGTGTCCGATTGAAACCCCGGAAGGACCGAATATCGGTCTGATCAACTCCTTGGCGGTCTATGCAAGAAGTAACGATTATGGCTTTCTCGAGACCCCCTACAGACGCGTGGTGAACGGAGTGGTTGCCGATCAGGTCGATTATTTGTCGGCGATCGAAGAAGGTCAGTTCGTGATCGCCCAGGCAAGCGCGAGGATCGACGAAAACGGCAGACTCCTCGACGATTTTGTTTCCTGCCGGCATAACGACGAGTTTACCCTGGCTTCCTCCGAATCGGTTCAATACATGGATGTGTCGTCACGGCAGATCGTCTCGGTCGCGGCATCGATGATCCCCTTTCTCGAGCACGACGACGCGAACCGTGCGCTGATGGGATCGAATATGCAGAGACAGGCGGTGCCGACTTTGCGAGCCGAAAAACCCTTGGTTGGAACCGGAATGGAGGCAACCGTCGCCAAGGACTCCGGGGTGACCGTCGTGGCCAGTCGCGGAGGTTCCGTGGAACTGGTCGATGCGGGACGCATCGTGGTCCGGGTCAATGATGATGAAACCGAGGCCGGCGAACCGGGCGTCGATATTTACAACCTTACCAAGTATACCCGTTCGAATCAGAATACCTGTATCAATCAAAGACCCTTGGTGAAGGCAGGCGACCTGGTCCAAAAAGGAGATATCCTGGCGGATGGACCATCGACGGACATGGGGGAACTCGCGCTCGGGCAAAACCTCTTTGTGGCCTTCATGCCCTGGAACGGCTACAACTTCGAGGATTCCATTCTGATTTCCCAGGAGGTGGTTGAAGACGACCGATTCACCACGATTCATATCGAAGAGAAGACTTGCGTGGCGCGGGATACCAAGTTGGGTCCGGAAGAGATCAGCGCGGATATTCCGAACGTGGGCGAGGAGGCGCTGTCAAAACTTGATGAATCCGGGATCGTTTACATCGGTGCGGAAGTGAAGGCGGGGGATATTCTGGTCGGCAAGGTTACGCCCAAGGGTGAAACTCAGCTGACTCCGGAGGAGAAATTGCTTCGAGCGATCTTTGGCGAGAAAGCATCCGATGTCAAGGATACGTCCTTGAGGGTTCCGTCCGGAATGGATGGTACCGTGATCGACGTACAGGTCTTTACGCGGGATGGCGTCCAGAAGGACCAACGCGCACTGGAAATCGAACGCATGGAAATCGACCGCGCAAAAAAGGATTTCGATGACCAACGGCGCATCGTGGAAGCAGATATGTATGCCCGGGTTGAAAAAATGCTGATTGGTCATAGTACAGCGCAGGCATCGAGCAAAATCAAAAAAGGAATCACAATCACCAGTGCAATTCTCGAGCAGATACTCAAACCGGATTGGCTGAAAATTCGTGTCGAAGACGAAGATATCAATCTGCAACTCGAGGCGATGACGGAAAAATTTGCGCAACAACGCGAAGAGTTCGACGCGCGGTTCGAGGAAAAAAGAAATAAGATCATGATGGGCGACGACCTGGCGCCCGGCGTATTAAAAATGGTCAAAGTTTATCTGGCCGTCAAAAGGCGGGTTCAGCCCGGCGATAAGATGGCGGGCAGGCATGGGAACAAGGGGGTTATTTCGCAGATTGTCCCGGTCGAGGACATGCCTTACCTGGAAGATGGAACTCCCGTGGACATCGTACTCAATCCGCTCGGGGTGCCCTCGCGAATGAATGTCGGGCAGGTCTTGGAAACGCACCTGGGATGGGCCGCGAAAGGTCTGGGTCTGAAAATCGGTCAAATGATCGAAGCGCAGACTTCGGTTGGACAGTACCGGGAATTACTGTCCAAGATCTATAACAGCAGCGGTCAGAGCGAGGATCTGGATTCCTTGAGCGATGACGAAATCAGCGAACTGGTCTTCAATTTGAAAGATGGAGTGCCCATGGCGACGCCGGTATTCGACGGAGCGACCGAAGACGAAATACGAGGCATGTTGCGCTTGGCGGATTTGCCCGAGTCCGGGCAGACCACTCTGTACGATGGCAGGACCGGCGAGCCATTTTCAAGAAAGGTGACCGTCGGATACATGTACATGTTGAAATTGAATCATCTCGTCGATGACAAAATGCATGCTCGTTCGACCGGACCGTACAGTCTGGTCACTCAACAGCCACTCGGCGGTAAAGCGCAATTCGGCGGACAGCGTTTCGGTGAAATGGAAGTCTGGGCGCTGGAGGCCTATGGCGCGGCCTACACCTTGCAAGAGATGTTGACCGTGAAATCGGATGACGTCAACGGCCGGACCAAAATGTACAAAAATATCGTTGACGGAGACCACCGCATGGAAGCGGGTATGCCGGAATCCTTCAACGTGTTGATCAAAGAAATTCGATCGCTGGGCATTAATATCGAATTGGACCAAGACTAGAAATTCGGGATCACTCCCCCCGGCATGGCTTCGAGATTGGCCGGGTTTGACTAAAGCTCTGCGCGGTTGATTAGGAGAAAAGCCTTTGAAAGATCTATTGAAATATTTAAAACGTCAAGGTCAGGTGGAAGAGTTCGACAAAATCAGAATCGGGCTGGCGTCACCCGATATGATCCGCTCCTGGTCCTACGGAGAGGTCAAAAAACCGGAAACCATTAACTATCGGACTTTCAAACCAGAGCGCGATGGTTTGTTTTGCGCCAAGATCTTCGGTCCGGTCAGTGATTACGAATGTTTGTGCGGGAAATATAAGCGTTTGAAGCATCGCGGAGTGATCTGCGAGAAGTGTGGCGTCGAAGTCACCCTGACCAAAGTCCGGCGCGAGCGCATGGGACACATCGAGCTTGCGAGCCCGGTCGCCCATATCTGGTTCTTGAAATCGCTTCCGTCGAGAATCGCATTGTTGCTGGATATGACCCTGCGAGGCATCGAGCGGGTACTGTACTTCGAATCCTACGTAGTCATCGATCCGGGCATGACACCGCTCGAGGTCGGGCAACTGCTGACCGACGAGGAATACCTCGAGGCGGTTGAAGAATACGGCGATGAATTCGAAGCAAAAATGGGCGCCGAAGCGATCTATGATCTGTTGAAATCCCTTGACCTCAAGGGGGAAGTGGTCAAACTGCGCGAAGAAATCGCTTCGACGAGTTCCGAAACCAAAATCAAGAAACTCTCGAAGCGCTTGAAAGTCATTGAGTCGTTGTTGAGCTCGAAAAATCGTCCCGAGTGGATGATTCTGACCGTGCTTCCGGTGCTGCCGCCCGAATTGCGCCCGTTGGTTCCACTGGACGGCGGGCGCTTCGCAACCTCGGACCTCAACGATCTTTACCGCCGGGTCATCAACCGCAACAACCGCTTGAACCGTCTGCTTGACCTGAATGCGCCGGATATCATCGTGCGCAACGAAAAGCGCATGCTGCAGGAGTCCGTGGATGCCTTGCTCGACAACGGCCGGCGGGGCCGGGCGATCACCGGAACCAATAAACGGCCGTTGAAATCGCTTGCGGACATGATCAAGGGCAAGCAAGGGCGCTTCCGGCAGAACCTGCTTGGAAAGCGCGTCGATTACTCCGGGCGTTCGGTCATCGTGGTGGGACCTACGCTCAGGCTGCATCAATGCGGCTTACCGAAAAAGATGGCGCTGGAACTTTTCAAGCCCTTCATTTTCAGCAAGCTTCAATTTCGGGGGCTCGCAACCACCATCAAAGCCGCGAAGAAAATGGTCGAACGCGAGGGGCCCGAGGTTTGGGATATTCTCGAAGACGTGATCCGCGAGCATCCGATCATGTTGAACCGGGCGCCGACCCTGCATCGTTTGGGTATCCAGGCTTTCGAACCCCTGCTGATCGAAGGCAAGGCGATCCAGCTTCACCCGCTCGTCTGCACCGCATTCAACGCCGACTTCGATGGTGACCAGATGGCGGTTCATATTCCGCTGTCCATCGAGGCCCAGCTGGAAGCGCGCAGCCTGATGATGTCCACGAACAACATCTTGTCTCCCGCGAACGGCGAACCGATCATCAACCCGACTCAGGATGTGGTTCTAGGCCTCTATTATATGAGCCGGGAAATCATCAACGGCAAGGGAGAGGGGATGATTTTCGCCGGTGTCGCCGAGGTGGATCGGGCTTATCAGACCGGAATGGTCGATCTTCACGCCAAAATTCAACTCAGAATCGAGGAAACCCGGGTTAACTCCGGAGGTGAAAATGAAACCATCCGCCGCCGTGTGGATACCACCGTGGGCCGGGCGCTGATCTGGGATATCGTACCGCAGGGGCTTTCCTTCGATCTGATCAATCAGGATATGACCAAGAAGGTGATTTCCAGGCTCATCAACCACTGTTACCGCGAACTCGGAATCAAGGCCACGGTGATCTTTGCCGATCGCTTGATGTATATGGGCTTTTCCGCCGCGACGAAATCCGGCATCTCATTTGGCATCGACGATATGGCGGTTCCGATGCAGAAGTCCGCCATCATCGAGGCGGCTGATAAAGAAGTCAAGGAGATCCAGAATCAATACGCTTCGGGGCTCGTTACCGATGGCGAGAGGTACAACAAGGTCGTGGATATCTGGTCGCATGCCAATGACAAAGTCGCCAAGGTGATGATGGAGGGCCTGGGTCACGACGAAGTGGTGGACAAAGACGGCCAAACGGTGAAGCAGAAATCATTCAACTCTATTTTCATGATGGCCGATTCCGGAGCCCGGGGTTCGGCCGCACAGATCCGGCAGCTGGCCGGGATGCGAGGCTTGATGGCCAAACCGGACGGCTCGATTATCGAGACCCCGATTACCGCGAATTTCAGAGAGGGTCTGGATGTACTGCAATACTTCGTATCGACGCACGGAGCCCGCAAAGGTCTCGCGGACACGGCGCTGAAAACCGCGAATTCAGGTTATCTGACCCGCCGCCTGGTCGATGTCGCCCAGGATCTGGTGATTACCGAACGGGATTGCGGGACTTCCGAAGGGGTCTTAATGACCCCGTTAATCGAAGGCGGGGACGTGGTCGAAGCGCTATCCGAACGGGTGTTGGGGCGCGTCGTCGCTGAAGATATCGTAGGATACAAGGACAAAGACTTTGTCCTTCCAGCCGGTACTCTTCTCGATGAAGGATGGGTCAAGGCGCTCGATGAACACGGTGTCGACAATGTGCGTGTGAGATCGGTGATCACCTGCCAAACCAGGCACGGTGTATGTGCCGCCTGTTATGGACGCGACCTCGGACGCGGGCATCTGGTGAACGACGGAGAAGCCATCGGGGTCATCGCGGCCCAGTCGATCGGCGAGCCCGGTACCCAGTTAACCATGCGGACCTTTCACATCGGGGGTGCGGCCTCGAGGTCCGCGGCGATCAGTAACGTTGAAGTGAAGTCCGCGGGCAGTGTTAAATTGAGCAACCTGAAAACGGTTAGAAACAAAGACGGGCATCTGGTCGCCGTATCGCGCTCGGGTGAAGTCAGTATTACGGACCAGTACGGGCGTGAAAAAGAGCGCTATAAAATTCCTTATGGATCGGTCCTGTTGGCCGAAGAAGGGGCGATCGTGACAGCCGGGCAGATGATCGTGAACTGGGATCCTCATACTCATCCGGTTGTCACGGAAGTCGAGGGCAGGGTCCAGATGGTTGATTTTGTCGAGGGCGTCACGGTTCGAATGCAATCCGATGAAGTGACCGGTCTCAGGTCGATGGTAGTGACGGATCCGAAACAGCGCGGCAGTGCCGGTAAAGAACTTCGCCCCATGGTTCGCCTCACCGATTTGAACGGCGATCCGATCTGTATCGCAGGCACGGAAATCGCCGCGCAATACTACCTGCCGCCGGGCGCGATCGTTGGAATCCAGAATGGATCGATCGTGCAGGTGGGTGACGTACTCGCAAGGATCCCGCAGGAATCCAGTAAAACCCGCGACATCACCGGTGGCTTGCCGAGGGTGGCTGATTTATTCGAGGCAAGGAAAACAAAAGACCCGGCGATTCTTGCGGAGTCAACCGGTACCGTAAGCTTCGGAAAGGAGACCAAAGGAAAGCAACGAATCGTTATTACAGATGCCGAGGGGCAGCAGTCCGAGATTCTGATCCCGAAATGGCGCCACGTGACTGTTTTCGAGGGTGAACAAGTCGAACGGGGAGAAACCATCGCCGAGGGCGAGTTGACCCCGCACGACATTCTGAGGCTGCGCGGCGTCGGCGAACTCGCTTCTTATCTGGTCAAGGAGATCCAGGACGTTTACCGCCTGCAAGGCGTCAAAATCAACGACAAACATATCGAGGCCATTATCCGCCAGATGTTGCGCAAGGTCGAAGTTACCGATCCGGGTGACAGTGCGTTTCTTAGAGGCGAGCAGGTGGACCGCGCGCGGGTTTATGAGGAAAATGAAAAACTGGAACTCGACGGAAAGGTACCGGCATTATTCGAACCGATACTGCTCGGGATTACCAAAGCCTCGCTCGCCACGGAATCCTTTATTTCGGCTGCATCATTCCAGGAAACCACTCGCGTACTGACCGAAGCCGCCGTCAGAGGTGTGGAAGATAATCTGCAGGGCTTGAAAGAAAATGTAATCGTTGGGCGATTGATTCCGGCTGGAACCGGTTTGGCCTATCATAAGGAGCGGAAGCGTCGCCGCCGTATCGATTTCGAAAGGGAAACCCAAGAGGTCAGCGAAGTGGACGCTGTCGGAGTGGAAGAAGCATTAAAGCAGGCATTGAATACATGAGTTCCGCTCGAAGTGGAACACAAGCCCTTGTTAATCAGGACGACGTCATCTATTTTCCCGTTGAGCGATTTTGTTCAGGCGGGATGACTTGAATCGGGTTCGGGCCTGGGGGAGGGAGTTTTTTGCGGTTTTTTCTGCGGTATTGGTGC
>JBOICY010000368.1:0-2601 GCA_050740335.1 Methylococcales bacterium
CCTCTTTGATCTGCGTTTGGAAACAGGCTTTCTCGTAAAGGTTGAAGTGCTTACCGATTCGCTGGGCGTGTGCAAAGATCTCCGGCTGGAAGGAGTACTTCTCCTTCGGGATATAGCCGGTCTCTTCGAGCAGCGGCAGGTACACGTAGGATTCGATGTCACACTGAGCACCGGGATAGCGGTTCCAGTACCAAGTGCCGCCAAAATCCCCGGCCTTCTCGATGAGGCGAATATTGGTGATCCCGGCCTCCTGAAGTCGAGCCGCCGCCAGGAGACCACCAAAGCCCCCGCCGATGACCACCGCGTCGAGCTCTTCTTGCAGCGCAGGGCGTGTGAAGCCTGGCGCGACGTAGGGGTCCGCATTGTAGTGCGCGTGTTTACCGGTGATTTCCTGGTATTGGTTGTTTCCATCCGCACGTAGCCGCTTGGTGCGCTCCGCGGCGTACTTCTGGCGCAGTTCAGCCGGGTCGAAGCCCAGTTCTGCGGGAGTCGGAATTCCGTTCGGTTTGGATTGCGTTACAGCTTCATTCATCGTGTCAGCCCTCCTTAGAGCGAAATTTTGCACATCGATAAAACTTTTACAATAAGACGAAGAGCATCAACAGCCCGGGGAGGAAAACAATCCCTGACCTATCAAACACTCGACATTTTACAGTTTCTCACCCCCGAGCACTACGCGCTTAGAACATCTTCAATTCGAGAAACTCACCAATATCTTGGCCTCGGCCTTGGCGGACCGCTTCTTCGTAAACGGCAAATCCAGCCATCACATCCTGGACCGCGGTGCCGACGGATTTGAATAGCACCATTTGTTGAGCACTTGTCCGTCCTGGGGTCTTCCCAACCAAGACTTCTTTCAGATCCTCAACCTTGGCGCGATCGTATTTGCCCTCGCTCACCGCGGCCTTGGCATCGCCGGACTCTTCTTCTACCTGAATCTTCGAGTCCACCACAATACACTCGGCCCGTTGGAAGGTGTCGGTGTCGATCTCGCGCAAAAACGTCGAGGTCGAACCGATCGCGTCCACTAGTACCCCCGGTTCCATCCATGCACCGCGATAGGCGATAGGGTCGGACCGACCAAAGGAGTTGGTTGCCACTACGACGATTTCGGCGCCGCGCACACATGCCTCCGGACTGTCCACTGCGTGTATGTCAACACCGAGTTCCGGTCCCATGCGTGCAGCAAACCGCGCCCGGCGCTCTGGGTTAGGGCTAAACACGGTCACGCGCTCCACTGGCCGGACAGCGCAGACCGCTTGCAGATTGGTCCGGGCTTCCAGACCTGAACCGATAACTGCCACTGTCTTTGCTCCGGGATTGGCCAAGAGCTTGGTGGCAATCCCGGTCGTTGCTCCGGTTCGTGCCGCAGTCAGGTAGTGCGCATCCATGAGTGCGAGCAGGCGTTCCCCTTCTCGGGCATAGACAGCGATTAAGTAGCGCACGCCAGCTTTCATCGAGCCGTGGAACACTTTGTAGCCCATGAGGCCGCTGTCATTCATGACTGCCGGCATCACCCGAAAAAACCCGCCACCGCTGGGTAAATTCAGGCGGGGAGGAACCACGGCCTTGCCCAGGGCTTCCTCACGCAGCCCGCGCTCAATGATGTCAATCATTACCGGCATGTTGCAGAGCGGTTCAACGTCGTGGGCATTTAGAATGAGTGTCACACGCTGTCTCCTTTACATTCACGATGCAGTCTTTCCCTCTCCCTCCGAAGGGAGAGGGTTAGGGTGAGGGTGACCTAGTGAGTCGATGACCTTTTCCACTACACCCTCGATATTCAGCAAGACTTCATTGTTCCAAAATCTTCACACCTTGTATCCTCGTTGCTGAAGCCAGGCAGTGCGGAGGCTATCACACTCCTTTGTCCAGCTATGCTGGCCACCGTCAACTTCGATGACCAATCCGTGTTCGAAGCATACAAAGTCGACGACATAGGAGCCAAGGGGCTGTTGCCTACGGAATTTTGCGCCAGCAAGTTGCTTGTTGCTGAGCCTTCGCCACAAGGCTCGTTCGGCATCAGTTGACGAACGCCGTAGATGACGGGCAAAACCGATGCGTTCGGGCCTCTTCTTCACATTGTGTCTCCACTAGCTGATGCTGTTTCACCCTGGTGCCGTCCGGCTATAGGTTCCTTCTCCCCCGGAGGGAAAAGGTCAGGATGAGGGGGCGCCTAGTGTCACGCTCTCATTGATTTGACACCCTCACCCTAGCCCTCTCCCGTCAAGGGAGAGGGGATTACGAAAGGTGGCCTGCCAGGGTGGGGTGCCTATTCCGGATTCCGCCCGACAAAAAACGCTTTATCCGGATCAACTGTCACTTCGAGCCCAGCAGATACCAACCCTTGTCGTAACATCTTCATCTGCCGGTCTACCAAGCGCATCGTCGGCGAACGCAATGGTCCACCGTTAAAGCCGCTGAGCCAGCCCTGATACTTCCACAACATGCGGTGAATAAAGTTTGATCCTGCAATCATCGCCATGCTGTTGATATTGGTCTGCCGGGCGGGATGAATCCGCCAGTACAACTCCATCGCTTTATCAAACTCGCCGTTCTGCATCAGTGAAAAAATGCGTGGAATCATCGGCCCAAAGTACT
>JBOICY010000369.1:0-2292 GCA_050740335.1 Methylococcales bacterium
GTTTGATATTCGGTATCCTGGCTTTTAAAGCCGGCTATCACGGCTTTATAGCCCGTGCCGGGTGGCGTCTGACACGCTCGGAATCAAGAAAGAGCCGTTGCGAGCAACGCCGGGAAAAGGCTTTGGCACGGAGCAGAAAGCGAGCAATCAAAAAAGTGGAATCCGGGAGAAAATATTTACATAAGCTGGCCGTGAAGATGCTTTCGGCGCGTGAGGAAGCCAGAAACCTGGTCGCACAATGTAAAAATGACATTCAGTGGGTCCAGCAAAGTGCACTGGCCGCGGCGGACCTGTACCGCAGTGTCTTTTATAAAATACGCGGTTGCTACCCGGACCTCGTTGAATCATTGCCGGATTTTTCTGAATCCAGGTTCTCGCTCGAGATTCCGGAAATCGTCGAATGTGAAAAGATTTTCGACGATGTCAATGAGTTCGGAAAAATCATCGACCAACAGGCCGATGAGGCGTTGTACGAGATATCGAACGGAGTTAAGCCGGACAAACTGCCCGTGGTTGCGACGGTCGATGAGTCGCAGGAATGAGCCGATTCCGGCTTCGAACGTTACCCGGCGAAGGATTGCCGGTAGCGGAAGATCTCTTCATTTTTACCGCGAGTGAGCGGGATAATTATAGCGACATCAGGAGTTTTCCATGTGCAAATCAAAACAGATCATATTAGTTTTAGGGTTGCTGATCGCCAGTTGGTCGGATCCGGCTGCATCCAGGTCACCGGAATCCAACTGTGACGAGGGCCTGGTGCCGGGTCATGCAGTCACATTTTTTATGGATTTTACCGACCCGGTCGGCGAGGCGGCGCGAATGGAAGCGGAGCATACTCTGCACCGTTACCGCGACGAACTAGAACAGGGCGATCGCCTTACGGTATTCGCGCTGCACGCGCCGGCCGAGAATCAAGACGCCGTATTGGCTCCAATTTTCAGCGCCTGCAAACCGCAGCCACCTTCGACCGCGAACCGATGGATTCAAAACCCGGCAAAAATCAAGGAACGGTACAAGGTAACCTGGCATGAACCACTGACCGGTATCGCCGCAGTGCTGGCCCAAAACGATTCCGCCAAAGCGGCGACTTCACCGCTGCTCATGAAGCTCAAGGAAATCAGCATTGCGCGCGAGTTCCAGGCTCAACAGCGAACACTGGTCCTGTACTCCGATCTCCTGGAGCACACTCCGCTGTTCTCGATGTACGACACTCAACCGGATTTTGCGGCGCTTCAGGCCAAAGGTTTCGCGCCGCTGGATGTCGAGGGTTTGTTCCGGAACACCGAAGTGCGCATCACCCGCTTGGCCAATCCGGAACATCGGAAGCAACAAACACCGGTAATCGAGCGTTTTTGGGTGGATTATTTTACCGCGGCCGGGGTCGGCGCGACCGGCATTGTCCTGAACAACCTCGACCGGCAGGGGCCGGGCGGTGAGCTATCGCATGGAGACAAAGACCCTTCGAACCGCCATCCACCCCGACAGGCTTCCCGATGAATTAGGCCGTTATTGATTATCTGGAATCCGATGACGGTTTGAGGGCCGCGCGGGCATCGCGAATATATTGAGCACGACCATAAATTAACTTTTCATAATCCCGTCATCTGCCCGGTATTGCTTTTCAGTCAAACCGTTCGTGGTGAGCTTGTCGAACCACGAACGGCTTCAGAATCGTAGATACCGTTGTTAATAATACAAAAATGCATTACTTCTCGGACGAAGACGTGATTTATCTCGCCATAATCGATGAGGATGAAATGGAAAGTCTGGAATTAAGTTCGAACATTATCGCGGAACTGAATGCGGATGGCGATTTGATCGGGATGGAAATATTGAATGCCAGCACGTTCATGCGGGATTTCGTCTTGGAAAGCACTCAGTCAAAGCTGCTGCAATTAAAGCCATCGGTAAAATAACGCCAGTCATAACGCTCCCACAGTCCTAGAGCGTTATGACTCATGTTTTCAAGCCTCACATGTCCTCTTCGGAAAGCTTGAAACAGAACAAAATAACTTTTAATTTATTCTGCTGACAGCAACGATACGCTTTGCGCGTAATATCTCGGGACAGACTCGGGTTTCGAAAAAAAGCGAAGGGAATCTTGCATCCAACAAGCCAACGTTATGGCAGTCACTTCTTGCACATGCGGCTCCCGATTTTCAAGCCATTTTAGTAATGCTGTAATTGATGTAGACGTCGCCGCTGCGGGTCCAAGCTTACCCAATGCTTGGGCGCATAACATTTTCAAAATATCGTCTTTGGTGCTAACCCGTTTTTCCAGCGCGGTAATAA
>JBOICY010000370.1:0-3278 GCA_050740335.1 Methylococcales bacterium
TCCAATTCAAGCGCGCGCCTTGGCCCTGATCCGAATGCTCCCAGTTCCGGAAAATTAAATTAACAGATTTTATCCGTTATATTAATTAGTTGACTTATTTCTTCAGCTGGAACTTCGGCCTGGCCGCGTTGAACAACGGCTGGCAGCCTCATGGGGGGTTCTGCGATGCGTCGGGGATGACTTCGAACCGAGGCGATTTTCGACATTCACCGCGGTTGCTTTGGCAGGCATCGGGATTCAAAAGATATTGCCAGCCACGACGCTGAGCAGGTCTTTTGTGATCGACTTGGAGCGTGCGCTGCCGGGAGAAATCCCGGAGCCATTCGACGAAAGAATTCATAAAGAGCAATTACGCGATATCGGCAGAAAGGTTGTCCGATGGACCAAAGACAATCGCGAAGCATTGCGGAGCTTCAATCCGAAACTGCCGGAAGGATCGTTTAACAGGCGGGCTGACCGGTGGAGGCCTTTGTTTGCAATCGCACAGATGGCCGGCGGCGAATGGCCCGATCAGGCGACGAAAGCCCACATGATCGAAGAGCGTGAATCTGCCAATAATCCGAAACTGTCGAATGCCCTTCAACTGCTTTCCGACATTCGTGAAATCCTGAGACCGGATGAACAGCTGAAAGCCAGCGAGAAAATGATCGGCAGACTGTGTGCGCTTGATAATTCGTCCTGGGCGGATTTCAACTTCCGGGAACGCGATAACGACCGGCGCAGGATTCAACCGAGGCAAATATCAAATCTGCTTAGGGCGTACAGAATCGCTCCCGGAACTGTTCGTGCCGGAAACTCCTCGTCAAGAGGCTATTGCCGAATTCCACTGGAAATTGCCTGGAAACGCTATTTACCCGTTATCTCCTCGCCTATACCCCCCGATCTATCCGACACGCCGACACAAGTCAATGAATTCACGGGTTCCAGCGATTTCGTATCCGACACAAAAAAACAAAGTGTGTCGGATAGAAAAACGCTGGAAGCCAACAACGGCGCGGGTTGTGTTGGCGTGTCGAATAGAAACACCCCAATAAGCCGGAAAACGCAAGACAGCGACTCCGAATTATTATGAAGGCATTGCTGAAAATTCAAAAAGCCGGGTTTCAAATCACCCTGATCGATGAAGACAAGATGCTGGTAAGTCCCGCATCGAAGCTTACCGATACCCGGCGCGAATTCATTCGCAGACACAAACCCGAGTTGATCGAATGGTTGAGGGATGAGCAATGCATTCGTGACTGGCTTATGCATATCGAGGAGGCGGATGAATCGATTATTCGAGAAACAATCGACCGATGCCGGGTGGATCGAGAAACACGCGCCTACTTTTTAATGCGCTGGCGGTTATCGGTGAACTGAATGATTCAGGCGTCGATTTACGGCCGCATCGGAACCGATCCGAAACCGGGCATGACCAAAACCGGAAAATCGATGTGTTTCTCGTCCGTCGCGGTCGATGTTGGCAAGGAACCGGGTGAAACGATGTGGATCAGCGTTCTGACTTTCGGGAAAAACTCGGACTCGCTACAACGTCACCAGAAAGGCGATATGCTGGCGATAATGGGTAAACTTACGCGTGGCAAATACACCGCGAGCGACGGAACCGAACGCGAATCGTGGACGTTACTGGCGGATAGCCTTCACAGTTGCCGAACGGTTCGGCCCGGCGGCGGCAGGCGCTCGAACAATCGAAGCGAGCAATCGGACGACTATTCCGGCTTCGACGACGAAATACCATTCGATTGATAGTTTTATAGTAACAAGCAGGAAAATTACGATATACCTTTTAAATAATTACTTAATACTATTTAAATGGTATCTTCTATAAAGACTATACTACCAACACTGAAACAAAAGCGATTCTGTCAGGAATACGCCAAAACCGGCAACGCGCCCCTCATCGGCCAGAATCCCGGCTCGAAAAGTTGACAAACGTCTGGACGAGACCTGAAAAAGCAGGCGGATAACAGGTGAAATTTAAAAAAGGCACCAGTGGTAACCTTCACGGCAGACCAAAAGGCAAAACACCCGGGGCAAAAATCCGGGCGGCAATCGAAAAACACGCCGACGACATTCTGCAAGCCGTCATCGCCGCGGCTATCGCCGGGGATATGGTGGCGGCGAAAATTCTGGTGGATAGATAATGTCAGCCGCTCAAACCACAGGCGATGCCTGTAAACCTGCCGAACCCTGACGGTTTATCCGATAAAGGGTATTCGATTATTGAGGCAACGCTTTCCGGGCGGTTACCGCCGGATATCGGCGCTCAGTTGATCAATGCCTTGTCCAGCCAAGCCAAGCTCGTTGAGATCGACGAACTCGTCAGAAGGATTGAAGCGCTGGAAACCGCTTCCGGCTTAAACGAAACCCTGCGCCAATCGGAGTGACTGATGAATCAAAGCGACGAAGAACTTTTGAGGCTTTACCGCGCCGTCCAGGAAAGGGTGGCGGGTTTTTTTGGAGGGATCGCGGGTTTTGGCGGGTCCGAGCCAGCCCCGGACTCACCACAAGTTGCTCAGCAAGCACATGACTTGCGCGGATTTACCGGGCGCATGAACACGGCCGCCGGATCGCTGCTCTACGGGCTGCCGACCGGCGAGGGTCGAAGCGGGCAGATCGGGCCGGGGACGCGAACAAAAACCGGATTCATGTACCCAGTCGCCGGATCGCTGGCCGATTCCCGCGGCATCAACGGACCGGTGGTCGACGCGATTTTCGATTCGCCGTACCGAGTACCCGATGGAACGCAGCGGCGCCGCCGCGATTTCGCGCTAGGCGCCGGGCTGAACCTATTGAACCAACCCAGGCCGCAGCCGCCTCAGCTGGACCGGCCGCCCGACCCGGTCGAGCATTTCCCCGGACGGCGGCCGAGTCCGTTTGAAATCATTGAATATTATAGGCAACTTTCCCAACCCGGTGCTCGATCGCGGGGTGCTTTGAATGGGCCTCGATAAAATGGCACGGCTTTGGTCGAGGCTTTCAACGTCCTGGCTGCGGTGCTATCCGCGCAAAGAACCCTTCCAATTCATTCGGCTATAGCCCGCACCCTGACGGGCTGGTTGGTTGCCCTGATAAGTTTTTCGGTACACACGCGGGACGACAAAAGCCGTCGATTTCCGTTTGGCTGATCGGGACGTGTCTCGTTACCGCCCTAGTAGTCAGTCATGTTAAATTGCAATGCCCCGTCACCCCGGCAGGGATTGCCGGGGTCCAGAACACAAGGATGTGATCGCTGCAGTGGCCGTCCTTGGCAACTGGATTCCGGCAATCCCTGCCGG
>JBOICY010000371.1:0-11597 GCA_050740335.1 Methylococcales bacterium
CATTCACACCAGCAGTGTTTAATACAGCGGGCGGCAATTTTACCGTGAACGGCAATACCAACTTGACATCCGGTGCCCATTCCGTGGCAACGGTCGGAGGCGATATTCTGTTCAACGGTACGATCGACGCCAGATCAGCCGTCAATCCCGCCGCACTCACGCTGGATGCGAGCGGAAGCACGGTGACGGGTGATGTTACCGCAGGCGATATCGGCCAGTTGGCGCTGCTGGATACGCTCACGATTCTGGGTTCGACCCTGGATCTTGCCAAGGTCGCAACGAGAGGGGCTCAGCAATACACCGGCAATAGCGTGAATTTCAGCGGCCAATATCGGACCGGCGGGGCCGACTTCACCGTGAACGGCGACACCCTGCTGGCCTCCGGCGCGCATGGCGTGACGACCCTCGGCGGCAACATCCTGTTCAACGGCCTGATCGATTCCCGATCGGCCGTCAATCCTGCCGCACTCACGCTCGATGCGAGCGGAAGCGGAACGACAGGCGCTGTGACCGTGGGCAACATCGGTCAGTTGGACTCACTGGATGTGTTGACGATTATGGGTTCGACCCTGAATCTTTTCAGCGTCACCACGACCGGGGCGCAGCAATATACCGGCAATACGGTGAATTTCAACAGCCAGTATCAGACCAATGGCGGCGATTTTACCGTGAACGGCGATACGCTTTTGGCCTCCGGTGCGCATAGCGTGGCCACGCTGGGCGGCAACATCCTGTTCAACGGTCTGATCGATTCGCAATCGGCCCTCAGTCCCGGGGCACTCACGCTGGATGCGACCGGAAGCAGCGCGACGGGTAATGTGACCGCGGGCGATATCGGCCAGTTGGCGCTGCTGGATACGCTCACGATTCTGGGCTCGACCCTGGATCTGTCCAGCGTCGCGACGAGCGGGGTTCAGCAATACACCGGGAGCAGCGTGAATTTCAAAGGCCAGTACCGGACCGGCGGGGCCGGCTTCACCGTGAACGGCGACACCCTGCTGGCATCCGGCGCACACGGTGTGGCCACGCAGGGCGGCAGCATCCTGTTCAACGGAATGATCGATGCGATAGCTAACGGTGGTTTAAATCTGTCTGCGGGCACAGGTAATATTGTATTTAGCCAAAATGTGGGTACATTGGGCAAGTTGGGACAGGTTAATATCAGTAGTGCCAACGATGTTAAGGTGAATGGCCAGTTTATAGCCGGTAACATGCAAGTAATCCATGGGGGTAATTTTATGACGGGTCCGCTGGGTTTTCTGCAGTTGGACAGCTTGTTTATCAATCCCGGCGCTCAATCGGCAATGGTATCCGGGAGCGTAGGCGGCCAGCTTAATCAGGATGCGGCACTCGTGGTTATGGGACCCAATAATGACCCGGATTTTACTATTAACGCTTGCGTCATTGGCCTGCCCTGTGGTCTTACGGGGCCGACGGTCATCCCACCGGGGCCGATGTTCATCAAGCAAGTACCGCCAACAGGGCCGATGATCATCCAGCCAGTACCGCCAACGGGGCAGATGAACTTCCAGCAGGTACCTCCACCGGGGCAGATGATCGCGAGCCTTTTTTTTCAGCAAGTACCGTCAACGGTTAGACCTCAGCAAATAACCGGATCTGCTGTAGTGAATGCGATTGAAGAAGCTGTGGATTTGGCCCAGGGATCGACCGGGAAGACGCTGGTTGAACCTCCTCAGGTCTATTTTGATATACCCCAGCATCCACCATCGGATGACCCGACTCAATATCAATATTCGAATCTGGGTAATGATGAATTATGGGATAACAATACCGGAGGAGTATCGGTCGCGTCATTCGCAGCCTTCAGTAATCTTCAATCAGTCAATGCCGGGGAGAAGAACAAGAAACGCAAAAAAGCGGAAGCCAAGTCAACCGAATAGCTTATTGATTGTGCAACAGGCCGGCGCGTATGTGGAAAACAACGAAACTAAAAAATGCTCGGATTCGACACTAAAAAGATCGTTTGTTCAGTGCTGCTTTGTGTGTTGACCGGCGGTTGCCAATCGCTATCGCGGCAAGCGGGAGAGAACGGTGCGCTGGTCTTTACTTCAACCAACCAGGTCGGTGAAACTTGTACGATCGAAAAGTTTTTCGACGCCAGGTACAGTGATTTCGCCGCTCGCCAATTTCAAGTACGTTGCGGAAGTTGGGAACATCCCAGTGGCTATTTCTTTGAAGTTCAACCCGAGCAACCTGCGGATTCCCTGGAACAATGGAGCAAAAGCGGCGCATGGATCGAACAACTTGAACAGAAATTGAACTGTGAACCAGGTAGAGCGGAGGTCATACTCGACAAAATTAATGCGCTTGTACTGGATTGTAGTTTAAGGAACGGGGATTGGCCCTATATTAGTCTGATCACTGAGATTGATGGTACGGTTTTCCTGGCGGACGGGATTCCGGCGGTCTTTGCGATTTTGGAGCAGGGAATCGGAGTGGTGTCCGGGCGCTTGAACGTGGAATCGATTGATGAGACCAGTTCCCGTTCGATCGCTATGGCGAATATCGAAAAGCGATTGCGTAACGTATATTACGGAGCCGGCGATATTAAACAGTATTATCGTTTGATGGCGACCGGACAGTATTATAACAGTATTAAAGACTTTACGACGGCCGCGCAGCGATACCTGGACGCACTGGCTTTACGGGAAAAGATCATGGGTGCGCATAACCCCGGTGTATTGGATCCACTGATGCACCTTGCACTCGAACGCAGCAATCAAGCGCTCTTTACCGAGGCCGATGCATTGTTCGACAAGGCCGGAGTGTTTGCGGAACAGACTTTGGATCAGACTGATCGCGCCCGCTATCTGAGTTATCTGGCCTTGCACGCGGCCAATCAACAAAATTTTCAGGAAGCTTATGAGTTCGCGCACCGGGCATCGGAAATTCGCCGGCAGGTGATGGCCGGTCAGAACTCGGTCGGTCCATCACTCGGCATCAACCGGGTCGACGGCCGCGAACGGGCAAGTCTTCAAGTCATCGGGGAGATCGATCAACCCGCGGGCGTGGACATCGTGCAGAGTTTATATATCGAGGCAGCGATGCTGGAACGCCTTGGCAGGCTTACGGATGCCGAGCCGGTACTGCGCAAGGCGCTTGCCATCCTGGAAAACGCGGAAGAACTGCCATCGTCCTGGAAACCGGAAATATTGGGTTTGAAAGCACGCATCGCGCGATCCAAAGGCTCGGTTGCCGAACCGAGCCAGTACCTGGAAAAAGCAGTTAAGATATGGGAAGAGATTGCGCCGGGGGAACGGCCTTCCGTAATCTACTACATGAAACTCGGCGCATCCTACAAGGCGCAAGGACTTCTTGAACCGGCGATCAATTCGTTCAATCGGGCTATAGATTTGGTGAAATCGCATAGCGGCAGTCTAAGTTATGATCAGTTACGACCCTATTTTCAAACCGGCCTTGAATTGGCGGAGAAGTATCCGGATCGAAGTGCGGCGATCCAGGCACGAATGTTCGAGGCCGGGCAGTTGGTGCGAACAGAAATAACCAGTCGGACCATCGCGCAGGCCGTAGCTCGATTGGCTGCCGGAAAGGGTCCCGCGGCGGAACTGGTACGTGACTTTCAGGAGGCCCAGGATGAACGCAATTTGTTGTATAGGACCTATGAAGCGGAATTGGCGAAGATCGATAGCGAAACACAACGTAAACGGGTTGAAGAGCTGGAACAGCGGCTAGCCGAAATCAATCAGCGCATCGGGGATCTGAGTCTTCAGGTACAGTCCGCTCTTCCGCGTTACAACCAATTGGTTGATTCGGTCGTGGATGCCAATCAGGTCGGCGATCTGCTCAGACCAGGCGAGGCCTTGATTCAGGTGCTTTTGGGCAGCCAGGAAGGATTGCTGTTTGTGGTCCGGGAGAAAAAAATCCAAGCGGTTCCCTTGGATCTTTCGTTGTCGGAATCCGAAGAAATCGTGGCGCGGCTTCGATCCGGTCTACAACCGGAGGCGGGAGGCCTGGCGGAATTCGATGTTGGCTTGGCCCACCAGCTGTTCAACCGATTATTTCGATCCGTCGCGGATGAAATTGAAGTCGAACATCTGATCACGATTCCCGCCGGGGCCTTGTTGAGTTTGCCCTTCGGTCTGTTGGTTACAGAGAAGCCCGAGCCGGTATCGGGCTACGATTACCGTTCTATATCCTGGCTTGCAAAGCACACTTCGATCAGCCTGTTACCCTCGGTTCAATCCTTTGTGGGTCTGCGTGCGATCGCACGCTCTGCCGAGGCCAGCAAGGATTTTATCGGTTTTGCGGATTTTGAAGCATTTAGTGCCGATCGGCTGAACGGTGTGACATTCAAGCTGCCGGCAGCCTGTCAGTCCGATCCCGAAAGACTGAAATTTCACCGCCAACAATTAATGGCAATGGGACCGCTGGATATCACCCGTGATGAAGTGACCGAAATCGCCGGTCTTTTCTCCGGGAATACAAGCGATCTGTTGTTCGGGGAACAATTTACCGACAATGAAATCGAGCATTTGCCTTTAAACGAATACCGGATATTATATTTTGCAACGCACGGCCTGCTCCCTTCGGACCTGGAATGCCAGTCGGTGCCCGCTTTGGTGACTTCGTTGCCGGAAAAACCGGGTGGCACCGGTGACGGGTTATTAGACATGGACGAAATACTGGATCTCCGGCTGAACGCCGACTTGGTCGTGTTGTCGGCATGCAATAGCGGGGGCTCGGGCTCCAAAACCGGAGGTGAAAGTTTGTCCGGGCTGGCCCGGGCATTCTTTTTCGCGGGCGCTCGATCATTGATCGTTTCTCATTGGCTTGCAGAGAACAATGCGACCGTCCAATTGATGGTGACTCTATTCAGGCAGACCGGCAGTAACCCGAATCAGGGATTGGCCGATGCCCTCCGGGTTGCACAGCTGAGTTTAATCGAAAGGGCTGAAGACCCAAATTTAAGGGCTTTATCTCATCCATTGATTTGGGCCGCGTTTACCGTTGTGGGTGATGGAGCCAAGGGCGCCGCAAAAAATTGAGCGGGCGCACGGCAATCGCGAATCTCCGTTACCGCTTGCCAGCATGAATGATGGAATCCGATGCGGAGGATGCAGTCTATTAGACACGTGAATGGGTTTTCGGAACCCCCGATAAGCTAAATCAGAGTACTGAGGAGTTGAATCATGAAAATCGAACGATTGGCACCGGCTTTGACCACCCCGGGCGTTTTATTTGTGCTGGGTTTTCTCTCGAGCATGGCATTGGCTGAAGGTTATGAAACGACGAATTTCGGTGATAAGAAAGTAAGCCGCGACGACTTTATCGAGGCATTGAAGCCGAATCCATCCGCAAAAACCGGTCAATTTCAATTTCGAGGACTCGGCATGAGTGGAGCTTCGGCGGAGAAAAAAGCAGCCTCCCTGGAACTCAAATTCGAATTTAATTCCTACCAATTGACTCCTCAGGCGAAAGCTACGCTCGACAACCTCGGGCAAGCCTTGACCAGTAACGATCTCGCGGGTTCCAACTTTGTGATCGAAGGACATACCGATGCCAAGGGGACGGAAAGTTATAATCTGGCCTTATCCAGGCAGCGTGCCGAAAGCGTTAAACGGTACCTGATTGACCACTATGGTGTCGCGGCGGGGCGTTTAAAGGCTCAAGGCCTCGGGAAAAGTGCATTACTGGATCAGAATAATCCTTACAGCAGCCAGAACAGGCGCGTACAAATTGTTAATTTGCAGTAGGTGAATCAGATTAGCGATGAGTCGGTCTGGTGTCGAAGGGAGAGTTCAGAGACTGAATCCTCGGGGCTTTGCTGAAATGAACGGAACCGGGGTTCCGCTCCGATGGCAAGCGGCTGCCATCAGTCGGTTTAAGATGCAAATATTTGGTGCAAGGAGCTAGCAGGCGCCTCCTGTTTCACCGGCGCTGCTGTTCGGAATGCCGAACGCCATGATGGGCATGCCGGGAAACGCCGCGGATGAATCGGAATGGCCGAGCACAATGGCGTCCTGGATCGCGGTCAAGGTCTCCTGATGTCTGCCGAAGGCATTCACGATTTTGGCCAGGGGTTGTCCCGCTTTGACGACATTGCCGGGTTTCGCGAGAAAGCGAATGATTCCGGTCCGGGATCCATAAGGCTTGTCCGAGTATTTGAGGAGTCTGCCCTGGCTGTATCCGGGCGGTAAGGGGTAGCGGAAAAATCGATCGCGCGCCTCGATCATTCCGAGACTCGCGAGGATATTCCAGATGGCCTCGAGGCCGCTGGTTACGTTGGGTTCACTGACGACGTTGGGTTTCCCGAGTTCGAGCGTTAAAGCCGGGATGTCCTCGAGCAGCAGATTGAAAGACAGACTCCTTTTGAGTTCCTCGGCGTCGACGATCAGGCACATCCCGGCTTCCATACCGGCCGCGATCGCTTTCCGGTAAGCGGCTTGATGCAGGCTTCCGGGGTCGTAGTCGAGCAGGATGTAGGGCATCGAGTCGATCCAATCGGCGTGAAGGTCGAGGACTAGAGCGGGCCTGGTTTCGATGATCGCGCTAAAAATGGAGTGTGCGATGCGTTCGCCCAGCGAGCCGTGCGGATTGCCGGGGAACGACCGGTTCAGGTCTTCGCCGCTCATGCTGATGGTCCGCGATCCGGTTTCGAATCCGAGTGGATTCATGAGTGGAAATGACAGGACCGTACCGCACACCAGACGGCGGCGAATGCCCTTGAATAGTTCTTGGATGACCACGATGCCGCTGACTTCGTCACCGTGACTGCACGCCGTGAGCCAGACGACCGGTCCCGGACTCGCGCTCATCGCGGACATCAGGGGCAGGTGTCTGCGCGACCAGTCAGATCCGGTCATGACCTTTTTGAAGGAATAGTGGATCTTGACCCGGGTCGTGGGTCGCAGTTGGCTTTTGCTGAACATGTTTTTCTCTTTAGAGCAGCGAAGCCGTGGGTCTAAGGATGGTCCCGCATCGTGGGTGGTCTTGAATCAACGTCCGGATCCCTGAACCGCGCGCTCATCGAAAAAATCCAATGAAATGACTGATGGATTGGACGGTTTCCATCCGATCAATGATCCATCCTATTCGAGAACTACAGCGAGCACAAGGGTCCGGTGCTAACAGGGTCCGGTGCTAACAGGCGGATCTTGATTGTTAATCGGCGTCAATGCAACTTGTAATATTCACGGCTATTTTCATAAAAACTCCACGATTGCCTGCGATCGCTCCCCTATTGTCAGAGCAATAACCGGCCCAAAACCGTAGGGTGTGCCGCGCCGCGCGCCAATTGGCATATCGTGGTACGCGCAGCGCTTTAGGGTGCACAGGGCGCACCCTGCCAAGCAAAGGAAATTTCCATGAGCAGTGTGACACCCTTTTTTCATGAACCGACCTCTTCGCTTTCCTACCTGGTTCGGGATCCCGGCGGCAAAAGTTGCGCGGTGATCGATCCGGTCATGGACTATGACCCGGCCGTATCAACACTCAGTACCGCATTCGCGGACCGAATCGTCGAGGCCGTCACGAGCACCGGCTTGGAAGAGGATTTCGTCGAATTCCGGACCCAGCGCGATACAGAACTGGCTCCGCCGAGCTTGCTTTTCCCGTCCGTGCAACTGAACATCCGTGCCGGCCGGATGCCTCCGCCGGCGTCGAAGGGGCGGTGTTACCTTAAGATCCCGATCAGGATATGAACGCCCCACCTCAGCGGTTGCCTGGGTTGAGATCCTCCATCCGACCCGGCCGTTGTTGGATTTATGGTACTTGAACAGTACGGTGACGGAAGCACCGATCCATGAGCCGAGTAAAGTAGTTTGTTGTGGGACCAAACAGCTGTTGACTACCTCTGGGCATAAGATAGGAAGTTTCTGAACGGACACTATCTAAGAAAATTCCGAACTTTCGCCTGATCCGGTTGCTCAATGCCTATTTCTGTACGAATCGCCCATAACCTGCAAACAAACGCCCGCCGATACCTTTGGTGGCGAGTGTTTGGTGCAGCAGATCAAGCGCGAATTCTGCCCAAGTCCCGTCCAACGACGCCTTGTCAAGCGCGACTAAAAATTTCCCTTGAACCGCGAGCTGTGGAACAAGATTCGGATCGTCGTAATCAGTAGCCGGTTTTTGCCCTTCCGATTTGTAATAGTCACCGTGATGGGGTGTTTCCACTTCCAGATGGAGCGGTAACGACGCGCTTTTCGGGACCCACCACGCGTCGTGCATCACCAGAACGGCTGCTTGATCGATTCTGCCGAAAAGGGTGTCGAAGTCCTGTTGCCAGGCCAGAGATTCCGCTTCGGTCATCTCCTCCTGCTTGCCTTCCAGGGATGCAAGCGCGAATGATCTTAGCGCCCCTTTGAGTGCCTCTCCCGGAATCATCGGCAGGCCGAAGAGCGGGTGGAGGGTCACGTTGGTTTCCAGAACGCTTGGTATTCCGAGACCGATGTGCATGCGGTTCAGAAGTCCGATTTCCCGTGTCGCGCAGTTCGCGCTTGCATAATTTTTCCAGCGCGTATAAGCATCCTCGTAAACCGGGCAACTGCCTTTGGCCTTCGCCGCTTCAGTCACGCGCTCAAGGAGCCCGGCGTGTCCATGCGCGACGTTCGGATCATGGCTTTCAAGACCGTAGTCAAGCAGGATGCCCGGATGGCAATCCTGAACCTGCAAAGCTTTCAGAACTCTGTCCAGCGTAGTCTCCATCAAACCTCCGTTTTCGTATCCGTGCCGGTATGGTCGTCGATTCCCAACACGCTTTGCGCGAAGCGTTTAAACCATTCGGCCTGCCGCAGAGCCACACGCGTGACTTCCATATATTCTGGTTCCAGCGCTATTTTCTCGATGGCTTCGACCGCGTCGCCGGACGACACGAAGGTCGCCAGCGTGGGCGTGAGGCAATCTTCGCCGAGCCTCAGGCTGCAAAAATCTTCCAGGAATTTCCGCGATCCCGCACCGGATTCCTTTCCGTCCTTCTCCGCGCGGAATCGCGCGAATCGCAGCGCCTGAACGAGGCCGTTTCGGCGAATCAGCATCGGAAACTTCAACGCGAAACGTCCGTAATCGTCTCTCAGATTTTCAGGCACAGCCCTGATCTTGAGGAACACCAATTCGGACAACAGCCGGGTCGAATGAATCATATCGGTTCAATCAGAAATTCAACGACACCGCGGCCGATGGTCGCTTTGCCACCCATTTGCAAGGTCTCGGACTTAAGTTTTCGAAGCGCATGTTCAGGATCGATCGAGATCTTTCGAACCAGTTGGGCGGCCATCACACCCCATAGAAGAGTTTCGGCAGGAAGGCTCTCTTCATACCAGTTGCCTCCCTTTCGAACCACTCGGTTCTGGTCCAGGGACACGCGGGCGCGCACGTCGGTGGCCATCTGTGCGAGAAACACCATCGTGTCATCCGCGACCACGACGAAGCGCTCCTTGAACACCTTCGCCCAGTTGGTATCGGCTGCAAAGAATTTGCCGGCGATGTGATCGGCCCATTTCTCACGCCGCGGTTCCAATTTGTCATTGCGTTTTCGAATCAGTTCATGCAGTCCAACAGCATGATGGCTCCATCCGGCGGGTTTGAATGCGACCGTTTCGGACGCCGCGACTTCATCCCGCGCGACATCAAACAGATCGGGAATCGATTTGTCCTTGCCGGCTTGATCCTTATTGTGAATCTTTGCCTCGCGCGCATAACGCTGCAGCGTCAGTGGTGAGGCTACCCGTGCGAGGGTGCCTTTCAGCGAACGTACCGGAAGGCACAGTAAGTAAGCGTCCTGAGGACACAGAATGCCGCTGTGCGAGTCGGCACGGCTCCGCTCTGGTCCAAACAACAACTCCACCAGATCCTGATCTTGTTTGGCCCGGAAATGTTCGCGCAACACCCCTTTGATGCCGCTGCCCGGCGCAATCGGCAATTCGGTCGAGACTTCACGCGCAATCGGCAGATCAATCAGGCCGGCCCCGCGCGGCCCGTGCCGAAATGGGTCGGCGTGATGGTTCGAAGAAAATACAGCGTGCTGTTCACGATTCACTCCGTTCCTGTATGGCCTGTGTTCCCGCGCCCCATATCGCCAGCCCGAAGCGATCCCCGGCCTAGGGATCCTCGCAGGCCGATTTCATCCAGGCGCGTGACAGCGATTCCGTGCCTTTCCGGACCACCTGGAACCAAAACACCGAACCGGCCGGAACCATGCGGCGGATGGCCCGCGCACCGCGTTTGCCGCGTTTGCTGTCGCGCATCGCCCACCCGGAATAGGGCTGGTAGCAATCGATCGCGGCGGCGATCAGTTTGAATTCCCAGCCGGGCAGTGACTCTGGCGTACCGCACCAAGCCTTGTCCCCGTCATTCCAGTTCAGCCAGCCGGGACGCCAACCTTCCTCGAATACGGCGGGTGTCGCGAGCAGCCCGCGCACCAAGTCGCCCGGCACAACCGGCACAAGTAAACCGAGAAGGTGTTCTGGACAGGCTGGCCAGTCAGTAATATCCAGATACCGGGCCATCCGCCCGTCCGCGCCGACGCGCCCGATCGAGTCGTTTAGAGAAACTCGTGCCGCCCCGGTCAAACCAACGGAAATCCGTGCCAGTAAACCGTATTGATAGTACTTGTCCGCCCGCGGATGAACCGGCGCCGGGTGCGCGCGGGGCCGAAATCGATGCCCGCGCTTTCAAAAAGGCCGCCTTCTTCGGCGACCAATCCCTCTGGTTTGATCACCACGTGCACCCGTTGGTCGGGCTGCGGGCGGCTTACCCCGAGGTCGCTTGGCTTGATAAGATCCATCTTGACGCCGCTGAGCCAACACATGATCGAGTCGATCGACCAGAAATCCGGGCCCTGCGCGGGCTTGCCTTTGTCACCGGATTCGAGCAGAACGGGATGCAATCCCTCGGGCAGGTCGCAGCCGGAATCTTTTGCCGGCCAACCCTGGATCTGCGGAACGAGGCGATGTAGTTTAGCGTTTTGGCCGCTTTCGGCAAGATAAATCGCGTCGGCCGGTTTCGGGAAAAAGGCTTCGATGCGGCCCGGAGCGGGGATTTTCGGCTCCAGCAGGTACCTCGCGAGCAGAACACCGTGCAGACGAACCGCTTGGATCAACGTATCGGAGGTCTGCGTGCCTTCGAATCGCCACCCAACCGCGTCCGCGTATACGGCGCGCACGGCCCCTGCGACAGTCGCCTGAACCGGAAAATCGAAGCCGTGGCCGCCGGCCACCCGCATGCGCGGTGCCGAACGGGCGGCCGGAACGAAACACCAGCGGCGAACGGGGTTCGAGGAACAGACTTATTTCTTTTGACTCTTCTCGATTCATTGGAAATTATCCAATTGTTGTGTGAGCGTCCAGCCAGCGCGCCGCCAGCAACTCGCGCTCCAATTGCTCGAGCGCGGTCTTGGCGGCCACCGTGTCCATGGTTCGAGCCGTCGCATCGTCTGTTCCCGGCCGATTCAGCATGGCATGGATGCGTTTTCCGAGCCCGCCGCGTTTATCTTTATCGCGTCGCGATACCAGGCGTTTCGCCTCAGAAGCCAGCGGCTCGCCTTCCAATTCTTCCGCGAGCATTTTCAATTGGTAACCGGTCGAATCGGCCAGCGCGCCGTCGGCAAAAGCCTGTTG
>JBOICY010000372.1:0-8276 GCA_050740335.1 Methylococcales bacterium
ATTCAAAACCGCGAGCGCTTTGTGATATTCCTTGCGCTTGGTCAGCAACTCCACCCGAACCAGATCGATCCGGACTGATTGATCGGGAAATCGCCGATGCAAGTCCTCGATTCGCGTGTCGGCCTCCTGATACCGGCCCAATTTACCCAGCACCAATACCGCATTCAATCCCGCCTCGCTCGCGAGGGGACCGCTCGACACCCGGTCGAACCACGTGAGCGAATCCTGATAGTTTTCCTGACTCCGTTCAATCCGGCCAAGAAACAGATAAGACTGATCGGCCCATTCAGGGACTTCTTTCAATTTCAGGAAAAGCTGTTTCGCCGCATCGAGATCTTCCAACTGAAGATTCAGGCCGGCCAGACCGAACATCGCTTCATAATTTTCCGGGACCAGCGCAACGACTTTTTGAAATTGCGAGCGCGCTGCTTCATAGTCCTCGGCTTTGATCAAAAATTGCCCGTAAATAAATCCCAGTTCGGCGTTGTCCGGATACTCTTCGACCATTTCCTGCAATTCGGCGGCGACACCTTCCCGCCCTTCCACGGCAATGATTCTGCCTTTCAATGCAATTGCACGATCCCAATCCGGCTTCAACTCGAGAGCCTTCTCGATTTTTTCAAGCGCGATATGCAACTCGTTCTTATTGAATGAGAGCACCGCGTAGGCATAAAGAAAATCCGGATCGTTCCCATAGGTGTCCGCCAATTGATCCATGATCTCCAAGCGCGTCGCCAAGCCCTTGTCCAAAATCTTGACCAGATTTTCCATTTTCTGTTGAAAAGGACTTCCTTTCATCGCGAGCCAGAAGCGGATATGCTTCAATGCCTCATCCTGATCTCCGCGACTCAAATAAACCAGAATCGCCGCCTTTCTCGCGGAAACGTTTCCGGGGGCACTTTCAATCCAAAGCGAAACGGCCCGCACCGCTTTTCCGGAATCCCTCAGGAACAGTGAGATCTGGGTTGCCCGTTCCGCGATATTGGGATCTTTGGTACGATCGGCAGCCTCGAGATATCCATCCAGCGCCTTTTCGAACGAACCCCGCTGGCCGGCGATTTCCGCGGATAACAACAGGTAGACCAGTTCCGGATCGATGTGCGAGGCTTCAGCTGCGGTTCCCGCTTTTTTGTCCGTTTCGCGCGCGGCCGGTTCGGCCACCGGAGGAACCTTCGCATCATTCGCGCATCCCTGCAACAATATCAGCCCCAAAACTGGAATTAATAGAAATTTGATCACTCGGTAGTACTCGGTTTGAAAAAGACTGCGGCCTTCAACACGGTATTGGTCAAAAACCACTCGGAATGAAAGGAAGGGCTGATTGGTCAGGCAACTGGAATTATGGGGTTCACTTGGACTAATTCTCGGAAAATTCTTAAAATTATACATCGTATTTCATCAAAACGAGTAATGACTCTTCTTGCATTAGGCATCAACCACAACACCGCGCCGGTCGGAATCCGGGAAAAGCTCGCCTTTTCCGGCGAAATTCTGCGGCCGGCACTGCGTGAACTGGGAAAACTGTCGGAAGTCAGGGAAGCCGCGATACTCTCCACCTGCAATCGAACCGAATTGTATTGCGGCATTCAAAGCCCGGAAATCAATGGCATTGTAGACTGGATCGCGCAAAACCGAAATCTGCGCCTGGAAGAATTCAAGCCCTATTTATACACCCACCTCGAAAGCCATTTCATTCGCCACATGTTCCGGGTCGCCTGCGGGCTCGACTCCTTGATTCTCGGGGAACCGCAAATACTCGGTCAGATGAAATCCGCCTACCAGGCCGCATACGATGCGGGAACCCTCGGCAAACAGCTCGGCCAGCTGTTCCGCTCCAGTTTCTCGACCGCAAAAAAGGTCCGGACCGATACCGCGATCGGCTCGAGCCCGGTATCGGTCGCATTTGCCGCGGTCCGTCTTGCGCAACGGATTTTCGACCAACTCGGCGAGCAGACGGCATTGCTGATCGGAGCCGGCGAGACGATCGAACTCACGGCGCGACATCTTCACCAGCAAAAAATCGGGCGCTTGGTCATCGCCAACCGGACATTGAACAAAGCGCATGACCTCGCGGGCCAGTTCAACGGTTTCGCGATCGTTCTGTCCGATATCCCCGATCACCTCGCCGAAGCCGATATCGTCGTCTCCTCAACCGCGAGTCCATTACCGATTCTCGGCAAGGGGCGGGTCGAGAGCGCGATCAAGCAGCGCAAACACAAGCCCATGCTGATGATCGACCTGGCAGTCCCGAGGGATATCGAGCCCGAGGTCGAACAACTGCGCGATGTCTACCTCTACACGGTGGACGATCTCAAAAACACGATCGAGGAAAACCTCAAATCCCGGATGGAGGCGGCCGACAAGGCCGAGGAGATCATCGACGGCCAGGTCGAGCAGTTCCTGGCCTGGCTGCGCGGTGAAGATGCGGTATCCACCATTCAAGCCCTGCGCGCGCAGGCTGAAATGACTCGTGACGATACCCTGAACTGGGCTTTATTCGCCCTCCGGAGCGGCAAAAGCCCGGAACAAGTCCTGAATACCCTCGCCCACCGTCTGACCAATAAACTGATGCACGACCCGACCGCTCGACTCCGGCAAGCCGGCCGTAACGAGAGACGTGATATCCTGGATGCCGCGCGGGAATTATTCAACCTTAAATCCGATGACAACAAATGAAAGGGTCCATTCAAAATAAACTCGAAGACCTGGCCGAACGCCATCAGGAAATTGCCGTGCTGCTGGCCGTACCCGAAATTCAAAACAACCAAAACCGCTTCCGCGCACTGAGCCGGGAATACGTTCAACTCGATCCCGTGATCAACTGCTTCCACCGCTACCGCGACACCCTTGCCGACATCGACTCGGCTGCGGGCTTGCTGAACGACAGCGACCGGGACGTTCAGATCCTGGCCCGGGAGGAAATCGATCAGGCGACAAAACGTAAAGAGTCCCTGGAAAAGGAATTGGAAATTCTCCTGTTGCCCAAGGATCCAAACGACCAGCGCAACATCTTCCTCGAAATCCGCGCCGGCACCGGGGGTGCCGAAGCCGCGATCTTTTCCGGGGACCTGTCGCGGATGTACCACCGCTTCGCCGAACGCAACAGATGGGCCATCGAAACCATCAGCGAAAGCCCGGGAGAGCATGGCGGATACAAGGAAATTGTGCTTCGCGTAGCGGGGCAGGCCGTGTACTCGAAACTCAAGTTCGAATCCGGCGCGCATCGGGTGCAACGGGTACCGGAAACCGAATCACAGGGACGAATCCATACCTCCGCGTGTACCGTGGCGATCCTGCCGGAAGCCGAAGAGATCGACCAACTCGACATCAATCCGGCGGAGCTGCGCATCGATACGTACCGGTCCTCGGGCGCGGGCGGGCAGCATGTCAACAAAACCGACTCCGCGATTCGGATCACCCATCACCCGAGCGGCATCGTGGTTGAATGTCAGGACGAGCGCTCGCAACACAAGAACCGCGCGCGCGCGATGGCTTTACTCAAAGCCCGCCTGCTGGCCGCCGAACAGGAAAAACAGACCGCAGACATCGCGAGAAACCGCAAGACCCAGGTCGGCAGCGGAGATCGTTCGGAACGCATCCGGACCTATAACTATCCTCAGGGACGGCTGACCGACCATCGGATTAATCTGACCATCTACAAGCTCGAGGACGTTTTGCAGGGTAATCTCGATCTGGTCGTTCAGCCTTTGGTTCAGGAACATCAAGCCGAACTGCTGAACCGGCTCGCGGATGAATCGTGCGCGATCGATTGAAGTTCCGCGATCAACTCATTGCCTGCACAGTACAATCTTCCAGCATGACCAATCCACTCGTAAACGAAAATGTGTTCGGCTCCGATCTGTAGTATCGGCGCCGCGCTGGAAGACGCCGCGGCACAGTTGCAATCTAAATCGACGAGCGCCAGGCTCGATGCCGAAATCCTGTTAGGCCAGGTGCTCGGCAAAAGCCGTTCATTCCTGCGCGCCTGGCCCGAAACCCGGCTGGACACTGTCCAGATCGATCATTTCCGAAAGCAGATCGAATCTCGCAAAATCGGCATGCCGATCGCATATCTGACCGGCTGCCGGGAATTCTGGTCGCGCCGATACAGTGTCAGCCGCGATGTTCTGATTCCGCGCTCCGAAACGGAATTACTGGTTGAAATGGCCCTGGAAATGATCCCTCGCGATGAGCCATGCGCGATTCTCGAACTCGGAACCGGCAGCGGTATCATCGCGGTGAGCCTCGCGCTGGAGCGTCCCAAGGCTTCCATTCTGGCCACCGACATCAGTCCCGCCGCGCTCGAACTCGCGCGTCAGAACGCGACTCGACATCGGGCCGCCAATATTCAATTCCTGAAAAGCAATTGGTTCGAATCGATTCCGAACACAAAAGTTGACCTTGTCATCAGCAACCCGCCCTATGTGGCCAGCGAAGATCCCCATCTTGCCGCGGGAGATCTGGTTTTCGAGCCGGAAATCGCGCTCAAATCCGGACCCTCGGGAATGGAGGCTCTGGAGTTGATCGCTTCCGAGACCCGCAAGTGGCTTAAACCAGGCGGAGGACTCTTGCTCGAACATGGCTGTCAACAGTCAAGCGAACTGAGCCGGATGCTTCAACGGTACGGTTACCAGGATATCGATACGCGTACCGACTTGCAGGACCATCCCAGAGCCACACAGTCACTCTGGTCCGGAAACATCCCTGGTTCTGAATTTATTTCTTCCTGAAGTCCCGATGCAAGAAGTAGTCACATTCCCGCGCTCTTTAATAAACCAGTTGCTGCATCAGGCACAGGTTTCGCCAGCCGCGGAAATATGCGGACTGATCGGATCGCGTCACGGTATTCCGACATCCTGTTATCCAGTCAGGAATATTGCGGAACGGCCGGCTGTGCGATTCTGGATGGACCCGCAGGAACAAATCGGCGCGATGCGCAAAATGCGCGAGAATCACGAAGAAATATTCGCAATCTACCATTCCCATCCGACAGCGCCCGCCGAACCATCGGCCATCGACCTGGATCAGGCAAACTACCCCGATGCGCTGCAGATTATCATTTCACTCAACATCAAAGGCGTGTTGGAAATGCGCGGATTCCGGCTTCGCGAACGGGGACCCGCTGAAGAGATCATTCTTGGGATTTGCAACACAGGAACGCGATAAATGTTGCCATTGCGAGAATTTAAAGGCATTCTTGCAATTTTGGTTTTGTTCATCCCCTGTCCAAAGTGACTATGGGTAAGACAAGAGTTTGGAGACCAAGGCCATGACCACCGAACATACCGCCACCCTGTCCTGGGACGGGGATGGAAAGAAACAGGACCTGCCGATCCTGTCCGGCTCCATCGGTCCCGATGTGATCGACATCCGGACCCTTTCCAAAACCGGAATGCTGACCTATGACCCGGGCTTCATGTCGACCGCGAGTTGTACGTCGAAGATCACCTACATCGACGGCGAAGCCGGCGTCCTGCTCTACCGCGGTTACCCGATCGAACAAGTCGCCGAAAAATGCGACTTTCTCGAGGTGTGCTATTTGATCCTCAACGGCGAACTGCCCACCGGGCAGCAAATGGCCGAGTTTGTCAAAATCGTCACGCTGCACACCATGGTGCATGACCAGCTCAACAATTTCTTCAAAGGCTTCCGGCGTGACGCGCACCCCATGGCGGTGATGGTCGGGGTGGTCGGAGCGCTTTCCGCGTTTTACCATGATTCGCTCGACATCACATCCGAGACCGATCGCAAAATTTCCGCGATTCGATTGATCGCGAAGGTCCCGACGATTGTCGCGATGTGCTACAAGTACAACATGGGGCAGCCCTTCATGTATCCGCGCAACAATCTCGGCTATGTTGAAAATTTCATGCGCATGATGCTGTCCACGCCCTGCGAGGATTTCGTGTCCAACCCCGTGTTGGTGCGCGCCCTGGATAGAATTCTGATCCTCCACGCGGACCACGAACAGAATGCCTCGACCTCGACCGTACGCCTGGCCGGTTCGAGCGGCGCCAATCCCTTCGCCTGCATCGCGGCGGGGATTGCTTGCCTGTGGGGCGCGGCGCACGGCGGCGCCAACGAAGCGGTTCTGAACATGCTCGTAGAAATTGGCGATGTCTCGCGCATCGGTGAATATATCAATCGCGCAAAGGACAAGAACGACCCGTTTAAACTCATGGGTTTCGGGCATCGGGTCTACAAAAATTTCGATCCCAGGGCCCAAATCATGTACACGACCTGCCGCGAGGTCCTCGATGAACTCGGTCTGGGGAATGACCCGCTTTTCAAACTGGCCATGGAACTCGAACGGATCGCGCTCGAGGATGATTATTTCATCAGCAAGAAACTGTATCCGAATGTCGATTTCTATTCGGGCATCGTGCTGCGCGCCCTGGGAATACCCACCACGATGTTCACGGCGATATTCGCGATGGCCCGAACCGTCGGCTGGATCGCCCACTGGAACGAAATGATCACCGACCCGGAGCAAAAGATCGGCCGACCCCGGCAGCTGTATCAGGGTTACGCTCGAAGGGATGTAACTCATATCGCAACCCGTTGAAACGGGGAATTTGAGTGGAGCGAAGGAAGGGACTTGTCGCACATCAACATTCGGCGCAAGAATCCCGTCTCCCTCCGGACGGGTGTCGTAACGACCAGCGATGTAGGTCGGGTTAGCTCCGCGTAATCCGACAAAATCAAAAATTTATCCTTCACTTCATACGGCCTGATCTACCTTTTACAACCGTCTTTTCCGGAAAAAGGTGGGTTGAAGGAGTTAAAAAACCGAATTATGAGCTGCGAACGCAATAGTTCCAGAGTACGCTTTTTGCGGAACTAATGGCCAAGGACTGTTATGAGGTTGTAAAGCGTAACCTTTCAACAATCTCTGTGTCTCTGTGGTGAATAGTTACCAATATTCGACAATTTTGATCACCGAGCTTTCGATGCGAGCCTGAAATGTGGTTACTTCCAGTTCTGTCCGGAATTCTGATCGGCACCAGCTACATTCCTTTTCCGCCCTGGGCTTCGCTGTTCTGTTTTGTACCGCTCTGGAATTTCTGGATGCGTCAGAACGATTCTCGGCGAATTTTTTTGGGGGGTTGGATTACGGCCTTTGTTCTGACTCTGATCGGTTTTAACTGGGTCGCCTATACCCTGCATGAATTTGCTCATCTGTCCTGGCCGCTCGCGTTGCTCGGCTTGTTGTTGTATGCGGCGGCCGCGCAGTGGTATGTCCCTGTGGCCGGTCTTGTCTGGTATTGGCTGAAAACCCGCTTGCGATACTCTCCTGGGCTCGCGGTTTGCCTGATGGGGCTGATTACCGCGCTCTGCGATCGCAATGCTCTGACCTTGTTTGACTGGAATCTCGGTTATGCGTGGTACGAATCGAATCTGCCGGTCTATCAATGGGCGGAATGGATCGGTTTTAGTGGCTTGAGCACGGTGACTGTGTTATTGAACATTCCATGTTACCTTGCCTGGGAAACCCGCGGAGAACGGACAGGGCGCGCCTGGCTGGTCGCCGTTTGCGTCGTGTTTGCCGCGCTGAACGCGGGAGGGATCTGGTTAGTAGCCAGGCTTCCCGCCCCCGATTCCGCGCTGAATGTGCTGCTGGTACAGGGAAATATCGGCAACGAAGAAAAAAGTGCCGCGGAACTCGGGCAGGGCTTCCGGGATTCGATCATCGATAAGTATTTTGCTCTGACCGATCACGCGCTCGAATCGCGGACTGAAACGCCGGTCGATCTCGCGGTATGGCCGGAAGCCGCGTTTCCGGCCTTTATCGATCCGATCTACGGTTCCAGGGATCAGTTCGGGGCGCTTAAGGAATTCGTCTCGGAGCGGAAGATACCTTTGATCACCGGGGGTTATGGCGTCGATCCTGCCAAAGAAAAAATTACCAATTCCCTGTTCGCGCTGAATGCTCACGGTACGCTCACGAGACCTCATTACAGCAAGACCAAGCTGCTGGCATTCGGCGAATACATTCCCGGAATCGACTGGTTTCCTTTTTTGAAGGAATGGCTGCCTCCGATCGGTGAATACGCGCGCGGATCGGGACCCACCGTGCTGTTGCGAGTGAATGGCTATCAAATCGGCCCGCAGATCTGTTACGAAAGTCTGTTTCCGGAATTTTCGCGCGGACTCGCCGATCTCGGTGCGCAGTTCATTATCAATGTGACCAACGATTCCTGGTATGGCCAATGGCAGGAGCCATATCAGCATCTGTATATGACATTGGCCCGCGCGGTGGAATACCGGCGGCCGGT
>JBOICY010000373.1:0-6427 GCA_050740335.1 Methylococcales bacterium
GGCCTACGGTTTGACCGAAGCTTCTCCGGGCGTCTGCTGCAACCCCCTCGATCTGACAAAATTTTCCGGATCCGTCGGATTGCCGGTTCCCTCCACTCTGGTCCGGATCTGCGATGAGGCGGGCCACCCGGTCGGCGACTCGAAAGCCGGAGAGCTGTATGTCAAAGGCCCGCAGGTAATGCCTGGCTACTGGCGGAGACCCGAAGAAACCCGCGCGGTGCTGTCCGCGGATGGCTGGTTGAGAACCGGCGATATCGCGACGATGGACGCAAAAGGCTACGTCCGGATTATTGACCGCAAGAAAGACCTGATCATCGTATCCGGTTTCAATGTTTATCCGAATGAAGTCGAGGATGTGCTGATCGCTCACCCCGGAATCGCGGAAGCAGGCGTGATCGGTAAACCCCATGAGACATCCGGGGAAATAGTTGTTGCCTTTGTGGTTAAATCGATCGCATCCGTGTCGGAGGCCGAAATCGAACACTACTGCCGCCAGAGCCTTGCGTCCTATAAGGTTCCGAGAGAAATCAGATTCGTTCAGGAACTTCCGAAATCCAATATCGGCAAGGTGTTGCGACGAAAGTTGCGGGCTCCTTGAACGGGTCCTCGGTCGTGACCGGGTGCTCGTCTCACGGCAGGAGACGGAATGAAAATATTACCGCTTGCTTTTTACGTGCCTTCCCGTGGATTCGGTCTTTTGTGAGACCGTTCAAGGAAAATTTTCCGGAAATAGGCGATCCTGCCCGCCGATTGGTCTATCCTTAACGAGCTGGGATACGAACGGTAGAGTTCGGTCGAATATTCTTCGCTCCCCCTGCGCGAAATTTTTCGTCCACCCCAATGGTCGATGAAGATCCAGCGGAGTGTTGTGGCTTTTTTGGAACTAATTATCCGCTTGTTGTCCAATTCACTAAAATCTTTGGCCAGAATATGACAAAGTCCATTTTTAAAGGCTTGATCGGGTTAGATTTCCATGGACGGTTTAGCTTTCAGACTGAGTCTGATATCGTTCTGAATTAAAATGTCTCTTTTTCGTAACACTTTTATTGAAATAGTTTCAAATAGATGCTATTCTTAAACGCAATATTGTTGGTGCTATGCAACGAAATTTTAGAGATTAGGGTTTTGAGAATGGACCTCTTCGAGCTGTAAATCATAACACTATGATTTTAAGTGACTAAATGCCTTATGACGCAGGATGCCCGATAAGTTGTTTTTATGCGTCGTTCCTTGGAGACTTACGGATGAATGAAGCAAAATCGATTTCGATCGATAGCAAGACCCGTGTCATTAAAGCGGCTCTTGATTTCCAGGCTGCCGGTGGGTCCGGCGGCACAGCCAAGAAAGACAGAATTCAAAACGGGAATGTCAGAATTTTGATCGAGCATGAACTTGACCTCATAGCCGGTCGTTCGATCAACTAACTGAATTCTGGGGGTACCGGTCGGAGCGGCTGGTTTATCGGCGACTCGAATGCCCGGCTGGATCGGTTCCGGCCGGGCAATTTTTGTTTGGCTAAGGGTGGCTTCTGAAGCCAATGTCTTCTCTCGCCATGCGCGACGAATTTTCCGACCGGCACATTTCGGCGGCGCCGATTCCCTACGCTTCGGATCAGTCCAAGCTGTAGTACCGGCTGAGTTCCCGGTATTGACTGAGTTGATTCATCTGCCAGTCTCGACCCCAGCCCAACTCGGTCGCCATCAGCTCCGCGGTCCTGGGTGCCGCGGCGACGCTGGCTTTCGCATCGATCAGGAGACACCGGGACCGTCTGGAAAGTACATCCTCGACCGTTCTGGCCATTTCTCTGCGGACCGCCCAGACCACTTCCGCGCCGATCGTCGGGAGCGCCGGATGTAGCTTGGTACCGAGATCAGGATGGCGCCGGGCCAGATCTTGAATTGCCGGAGCGTCGGAACCATACCACGACAATTCCTTGAATTCGGCCGCACCGGGATGGTAACCGTGAATCCGCAGATTCTCCGTGACGCAGGGCTTGAATTCGAGTCCGGCCAGAACCAGTGCCTTGTCGATGGCGTCTTCCGCCATCCTGCGGTAGGTGGTCCATTTGCCGCCGGCAACCGTCAATAGGCCGGAACACGAAATCAGGATCGAGTGATCGCGGGAAAGTTTCGCGGTGTTCTCATCGCGGGCATCCCCGACCAACGGCCTGACTCCCGTAAATACGCTGAGTACGTCCGAGCGGCTCGGATCGCGGTTCAGATAACGTGCGGCGTATTCCAGCAGAAATGCGATTTCTTCGTCGCGGGCCGCGGGTTCGACCGGCACCTCGTCAATCGGGGTGTCCGTGGTACCTACCATGACGCAGTCGCGCCAGGGAATCAAAAAGATCACCCGCCCGTCGCGGGTATGGGGTACCAGAATCGCGGCGTTGCCGGGTAAGAACGAACGGGGCAGCATCAGATGAACGCCCTGACTCGGCGCGATGACCGGCGCCGCGCCGGGGGAGTCCATGAGGCGAACGCTATCGCAGAACGGCCCGGTCGCGTTAATGACGGCTTTGCCTCTGAGTTCGAGTGTTTCCGCATTTTCGACATCGACGGCCAGCACTCCGGTGACGACATCATCTTGCTTCAGCAGTCCCGTGACATTGACATAGTTGACCAGGGTCGCTCCCTGGTCTGCCGCTGTGCTGGCGAGATTGATCGCGAGGCGCGCATCGTCAAACTGTCCGTCGTAATAAATAATGCCGCCGCGAAGCCCGGATTTTTCGATGGTCGGAATCATGGCCAGCGTTTCCTCCCTGGACAAGAGCTGGGATTTGCCGAAGCCGAGCTTGCCCGCCATGATGTCGTAGAGTTTGAGACCGATTCCGGTCCAGGGTGCTTCCCACCACTCGTAGGCGGGTACCACCAGCGGCAGGTTGGATACCAGATGCGGCGCGTTCTGCCGTAAGATTCCGCGTTCCTTGAGCGCTTCGATGACCAGGGAAAAATTGCCCTGTTGCAGATAACGGACTCCGCCATGCACCAATTTCGTGGAACGGCTCGAGGTACCCTTGGCGAAGTCGCTGCGTTCCAACAGCACGGTTTTGTATCCGCGCGAGGCCGCATCGACCGCGCAACCGAGGCCCGTTGCGCCGCCGCCGATAATGATCAAATCCCAGATTTCCGGGTTCGTCCGGATTCGCTTGAGCATTTCATCGCGGTTCATTCTGGTTACTGTCCGCGGAACGCCTGGTCGCTCTCGAACTTAGCCGGCGGGCGAGATGCGGCTCAGCGACCGCTGGACCGCTTCAGTCCATTGCGAGCGCAGCATCTGTCTTGTGCCCATCTCCATGGCCGGTTCGAAGCGGCGATCGAGCGCCCAGTGGTTCTGGAGGTCGTTTCGGTCCTTAAAGACTCCTGTGGCCAGTCCCGCGAGATAGGCCGCACCCAGCGCCGTGGTTTCGGTAATTTGCGGACGGAGTATCGGGATCGCGCTGATATCGGCCTGAAATTGCATCAACAGATTATTCGCGCAGGCGCCTCCGTCCACCCGGATTTGATCGGTCGCTATTCCGGCATTGCGGCGCATCACATCCAGAATATCGGCGACCTGGTGCGCGATTCCTTCGAGTGCCGCACGCGCGATATGGCCTTTGTTCGATCCGCGCGACAGGCCGGAAATGGTCCCTCGCGCATAAGTATCCCAGTACGGTGCCCCGAGACCCGTGAACGCGGGGACCAGATACACGCCGCCGTTGTCGCCGACGCTCTGCGCGAGGGATTCGACCTCGCTTGCGGAACGGATCAGGCCCAGTTCATCGCGTAACCACTGCACCACCGCCCCGCCGATATAAATGCTTCCTTCCAGCGCATATTCGATTCGGTTGTCCAGCTTCCAGGCGACCGTGGTGAGCAGCCCGCTTTCCGGCGCAGGGGCACTGGAACCGATGTTCATCATCACGAAACACCCGGTACCGTAGGTGCTCTTGACCATCCCAGGCTTGTGACACAATTGACCGAACAGTGCCGCCTGCTGGTCTCCGGCGATCCCCGCGATCGGCAGGGTACGGCCCGGAATCCCGAGCGTCGTTGCGCCGTAAACTTCACTGGAATTGCGGACTTCGGGTAGCAGGGAACGAGGGATGCCGAACAGGGATAACAAGTCTTCGTCCCATTCTCCGCTGTGAATATTAAACAACATCGTGCGCGAAGCATTGCTCGCGTCCGTGATGTGCAGTTTTCGCTCGCTGAGTTGGTACACCAACCAGGAATCGACCGTCCCGAACGCGAGTTCGCCTTTAGCGGCACGCGATTTCGCTCCGGAAACATTGTCGAGAATCCAACGGATCTTGCTCGCGGAGAAATAGGGGTCCGGGATCAGACCGGTTTTTTCGCGAATCAGCGGTTCCAGGGATTCTGTTTTCAATGACTCACAGAATTCCGAGGTACGCCGGTCCTGCCAACCAATTGCGTTATAGACCGGCGCTCCGGTTTTTTTGTCCCAGACCAGCGTGGTTTCGCGCTGGTTGGTGATCCCGATCGCGGCAATGTCTTGCCCCGGGATATCCTCGCGACTCAAGACTTCCCTGGCTACCTGCAGTTGTGTGGTCCAGATCTCGTTCGGGTCATGCTCGACCCAACCGGATTGGGGATAATATTGTTTAAATTCTTTCCGGTCAAGCGCGAGAACAGTCCCTTCGGAACTGAATAGAATGGCCCGTGAACTGGTTGTACCCTGATCGAGTGCAAGAATGGAAGTCAAGGCTGGTGCCCGTTTGCAAAGTCCGGTTTGCTATGGTAATGCTTCGGGGCAAGGTCCACAATAACGAACCAGGCCGGATGCGTTAAATGGTTTCGTTCAGCAGTTTATGCGGCAGGGCTTTCAAAATGAGAATGGCTGTAAGCACGGTACGTATTATTCTTTAAAATTCCAGAGAGCCGTATTCTGCTGCTGTAAAGCCTGATTAGCCCATAAGCCAGCTTTTTTATCAATCACTTACCACAAGAAGTATTACCACTTACGCGCTCTTGATCTCAATGCCCTACGGAGGAGACTGATGGAGGGAATCGTATCGCTTTCCCTGTGTATTCCTTATAAATAATTGGTTTTCCGTTCAATCCTATTTCAATTTTGGCAATCGTTTCTATTTCCTCAAGAAGATCATTCCCGTAAGCTTCAAGGTAATCGGCCTCAGACTTTAAATCGATCTCCTCACCTTCAAAGTCGCTGAACAGCACGCGCAACAGTTGCACTTTTTTATCTGACAGCATGACGTTCATCTCAATCACTCCCTTCCCTCGTATATATCGATGAAAATCCGGTGATTCCTTGGTTGGGATTAGAGTGTTTACCAAATATTTAGCGTTTGTACCGGCAATCTGCCCTTTATTTTTTCGGAACCAGTCCTTGCATTCCTCTCCTGTAATTCCACTTTCATTCCAGAAGGCATCACGTGAAAAGTTTATTTCCGAGAATCGCTGCACCAAAAATGCCCTGTCGAGATACGCAAATAACGCCCCTCCTTTAGGTCCGTGCTCCTTATCGAATAAAACGAGATAAATGGCCGCGAACGCGTTCTTCTGGTTAATTGGTGTTAAACGGGTTATATCAAAAATAAACTTTTGATACTCTTCCTCTCCCAACTGGCCGTCGGGAAACCGTTCGCCTAAGAGGTGCAAGAAGGCGCGTTGCGAGTCGCTCAATGCCGTTGCCGAAGCAGGTAGACTTGCCTGTAGTTCTATACGATCGGCCTCGGAGGCATAGTGGTCGAGCCAGTACTTCGCTGCCGATAACCGCTTTTTTAGATTTTCTTTATCTTGCTGAGTCAAACCGCCCGCCGTCCTTTTTCCGATCTCATATTCCACCTCGATATGTGGCAATTGCAGCAAGGCGATCAATAATTGGAATCCGACAGGATGGCAGGCGCTGGAGGCCGGGTCGACTTCAATGGTTCGCAGCATTTTTCGCTGGAGATCATAGGCGCGGTCCGGCCTAAGGTTTTCGACCAGTCGGTCATGTTCGTTGAAAAGTTTGACAATATAATCGAAGTCCGTGGATAAATTGACTGTCCGCCTGGGTGGGGTCCGTATCATCAGAAATCTAAGTATTTCAGGCGGCAGGAAGTTGGCCATCTCCCGTGCCGCCGTGCCGATACCCTTTGAAGAACTCATCTTGGCTCCACTGACCAGAAAGAACTCATAAGGCACATTCAAAGGCGGGGCATCGCCGAAAATTTTCCTCAGGCAGTGCGCGGCCACATCGCGGGAACCGCCTTTGGTGCAGTGGTCCTTGCCAGCGCCTTCAATCGTGATTCCAAAGGTATGCCACTTCGCCGCCCATTCAAGCTTCCAAGGCAGCTTGCCGTTGCCATCGAAGGCGGAGACCTTGCCGCGGTGCCCACAGCCCCGGGCCCAGCTCACCAAGTCTTCTCTACACCGGTAGGTAACTTCCTTGCCGTCGTAAGCCGTTACCTCCGTGGTAC
>JBOICY010000374.1:0-2099 GCA_050740335.1 Methylococcales bacterium
GAATTTTCCTGGACTCGCCGCGCAAGGGCCCATCAGGGTTCCTGGATCCCCGCGCGCAATCATGTCATTTGAGCCATCGGATTTCCGAAGCCTTCACTGATCGATCGTTTACCTCTTGAGCAATAACAAACGTCCTTTGTATATTCCCTATGCGGGTCCGGTGCTGTTGGAAACGCCATTGCTGAACAAAGGCAGTGCGTTTACCGACGATGAACGCAGGAATTTCAATCTCGAGGGTTTGCTTCCATGCAATATCGAGACGATCGAGGAACAGGCTTCACCAGTCGGAACCAAAGCCTCCAAACGATCTGTGTTCAGCCAAACGACAACGTCAATGTCCCTTGTGACACGCGGCTGAGCGATCAATGCCACAGCCACTCCCCCAATTACTGTTAATGGGATTTCTTCCGAGTCAAGCCAAGCGACCAATTCTCGCAAAGCATTTAGAAGTGGGTTCGGCAATTTCCCGAATGAAGATTCGGCCGGCTTTTCAGCCATCATTGCGAACTCTTTCTTTCAGCCTTCTCCACCGTTCACGCGCGCTATCTTCCTCGGCCTGCAACTTCTCATCCCAACCAAAGGACAACGCGGATAGATACAGAGAATTCAAACTTCTCATTCGCTCTTCGAGAGTGACGCGTCGAGCTTCCTCGATTGTGAATCGATTGACCGCCGCCCATCGTTCTTTAAATTGAATCGCTTCTTCTTTGGTCATGGCAATTGGCTCCGAGCGGGGAACGAATTGAGTTCCCGGCTGAGAGTATGCCCTCAATCGCCGATCATTTCACATCATTTTGTGCTTGCAAGGTTTTCTGAATCGCCGGCCATGATGGAAAATCCCGATCTTCGCTCGACGATCAATTCCCAAGCCGGACTGGATATTTATCCCGTCCGCAGCGTTTCGAAGATCCATAGGGTGTGCCGAGGAACGAGGCGCACCGTTCGCGATTGATGCGCCTCGTACCTCGGCAGCATCCTATAACTGCTCAACTTATCGCGTTTTTGGCCGCTGAAATCCACGGGCGTGTGGCCGAGTTGGATGCGTTGTTGATCTGCTTGGGTATAATATTTCCACCACGTTCGATATTTCTCATCGTTGCGATGGTCTTCGCAGCGATGCCTGTCCTGTTCGGGTCTAGGGGTTAGGGCTTCCCGCATCGCACGACATACAGGTTGTCCCCGATATACAGAGGTGCTACGAATCCTCCCCGCGCAATGCTAGAAAAGTAGCGCTGTCGTCGTCGGCAAAGCACCGTATGGTGACATACCGCTCGCGAAGCAGGGGCTTGCGATGGTCGATGTCGGCGCATTACCGATACGCAACCAGATGATCTTGGGAGGAACTCCATACAGCAGGCTACGCTGGTAGAAATCGGCATCCTTGGATACCAGCATAAAACCCTGATCTGCAGCATGTTTCCAAATCCGTTTATGCTCGGCACCCAAAAGCCCGATTTCGCGCACATGGGCGGAGTTTGGATAAATATCTGCCAGCGCCCGCGCCAACCGAAACGAAAGGTTTTCGTCGAACAGCAGCTTCATGGCAGGGAAAACAGGCGCCTCTCGCGTTCGGCCGCGAAAGCCAGTACCGCGCGGATATCCTCGCGTGCGAGGTCCGGAAAATCGGCCAGGATCTCATCTTCGGTCATACCGCCAGCGAGATATTCCAAAATATCCGATACCGTAATGCGCGTTCCGCAAATAATCGGCTTGCCGCTACGGATTTCGGGATTCAACGTGATACGATCTGTGAGTTCGGACATGGGATTAGGGCTCCTGAGTGAGGCGACTTCACGGGGTTTCCTGGAATGGACTAAAAAGCGCAGCTAAGGTAACCGTGCGCGCAATGGCACTGAGAATTTTGGCCAAGGCCAAAGTAATGGCGTCGGGCAAGGACATTGAATGAGAACACTAACGGACATTTTTGAAAAATGCAGGACGAAAGGCAAGTCTTTTGTACAAGAGGCGGGAGCCGCAAGACCACCGCAAGACGGAAAGATAGTATCATGTTGCGGGCCATACGGATAGAAGTTATGCATTTTGTCGTGAATTCGAGAATGCAAACATTGATGGTGAATCCCGAGAATCCAAATATACCC
>JBOICY010000375.1:0-4971 GCA_050740335.1 Methylococcales bacterium
CCCCAGCCCAACCCGTCAGGGGAAGGGCCCGACCAATATTTGCAATCGAGGTAAAAGCGGGCAGGGTTTGCAAGTCGAACTGACATTCGGACTCCGAAAACGGATGTTCGATCCAAGTTCCTGCGGAACAAAATGGGAACAGAACTGGTGGTTCCACCGAATCGTCGAATGTTTCAGAGATTTTCTGTAGAGTGGAACCATGGACGGGTTCCACCATATCGGAACCGATCCGCGAGGTCAGATGCTTTCGCACAGATCGAAAGTGTAAACGGGGTCAGGCACCATATGTTGTCATGCGCCGCCGCTCTTCCTCTGATGTACCCGAACTCGGCCCGGTTCCACGATCCAGAGTTCGCCTGCGAGCGGGCGTGTTTGGAGAACCGCTAGAAAATCCAATAATACGGATACCCAAATACGGGTTTAATACAGGGTTTCCCGAAGCAAACGTTGGGATCGATCGTGATGCGTTCCAGTAGCGTAGGCATGTCTGTACCCCTCGCGGTTAGTCGTGTTAGTGTCACAAAGTCTATTATATACAGGGTTATTATCCACCGCACTCCGGTCTGGAAATCCCCGCCAGCGAGTGTAGACGGAAAGTATCGAGGCGGATTCCGGGAAATCTATTGTCCACAAAATTCCCGTATTGAGGGGTGTGCTTGCTGTTCCGATTTTTTGTTAAGCGGTACAGGAGCGGGAACTCGAATGACCATCTCCGTTATTTAGTCTTGCATAACTACGCAACTTGCGTATACTTTTTCGATAAAAGCCGTTTTCATCGAACTACCGCCTTTCGAGCAACGAACGGACCCTTGAAAATTGGGAGCAGGGTCGAGCTCGCCCGAACGCTCAAGCTGCACTGCTGATCCGCCTCGTCGAAAACTACCCTGACACCGTAGAGCGGCTCGCAACCATCTAGAGCGACAATAAATCCCGTCAGACGGTGTTTTCCGGTTTCCGATTCAAACAACAGCCATTCAAAGATTCGCGAGTTCCGGAACACTCGCTTCGGCGGGCCTTTTCAGACTCGGATTGATCAGCGGCGCCAAGCGGTTCAACATGGTGACCGGTAAGGCACTCGTAAACGTGTAATTTCCGGCTTTTTTCCCGGCTACAAAGGCGGTCAGCGCGCCAAAAAACCGGTCACCCAGATAAAACACGAAGGTGGCCGTCCGGTTGACTGCGATGGACGAAATCAGATACCCGCCACGTCCGAATTTCTTGATCCGATTGTCCCCGGAACCGGTCTTACCCCCGACCGGAATCGGAGCCCCGTCCGAGTATTTGTAGACGCCGCTGACCCGCCGCGCGGTTCCTCGTTCGACGACCAATGCCAGCAAGTCGCGCGCCTTTTTCGCGACAACCGGCGCCAAAACCCGTTCACCCGGTAATTCGATCCTGCGAAAATCGGTGTGGTAGGGAGTATTTTTTCCGATCACCAACCGCTTGATGATCACTTCCGGCCGCCTGACCCCGTCGTTCACCAGGATACTCATCAATTCGGCGAGCGCCGCGGGCCGATCGCTGGAACTGCCAATTGCCGTCGCGTAGGATGCCACCAGTTGCTCGAAAGGATAACCCAGCCGTTTCCAGTATTTCGTCATGCGCGCGAAAGCGTCCCGTTCGATTTTAATTCGAAGATGCCTTCGCTGTGCTCCGCTGTTGCGTTTACTCCGAAACAGCCAGGTATAGGATTGATCGGCAACCGGAAGGCCGGCTTCGACCAATTCGGCCTGTGATATCTCGGGCTCGCTCGCGATTTTTCCCGCGGCCCAGACTTCCATCGGGTGTTTGCGAAGCAAATACGCATAGTCCGCGAGAGAATGTTCAGGGAGCTTGTATTTATCGACCAGATCCGCGATCTGTTTCGCATCGAGGCGCACAGCAAACGATTCCAGCCACTTGGCAAAGTCGTAGCCGTCTCCATCCGGATGCCAGGCGAAAAATACCATGGCCAGATGGTTCGGGGACTCGACCCTTTTATTCAGAAAATGCGCGACGATCTCATGTTCGGGCAGTCCATGGTATCGCCGGTGGTATTTAAGCAAAAAAAGCTTTGCTTCGTGATGCGCGCTCTCGACCAGAAATTCACGTCTCTGCGGATATTTGGGTTCGTCCAATAATGCTTTCGCGTCATAAGGCAAGCGAGCCGAATGAAATCGGACCAGGTCTCTCATCAATCGGATGTAAACCAGATTGGTCGAATGAATCGTCGCTTCCCGGACGGTCAGACGGCGTCGGTTGTCGTCTTTGTTGAAGTTTCCGAAGCTATGCATGCCTCCCCCGGTGAAAAATTGTTCGCCGGGATTGGCGGAATAAGTTCGCTCGAGCGCGGCATCCAGGAATTGATCGACGGATTGATTCGGTAAGCGGATCAGTTCTTCAACCGTCCACAGAGTGATCGGATCGAGTTTTTGACTATTGAGTTCTTTCAGTTCTTTTACAGTCAACCCGTCAACTTCCTGGTACAGCGAATAGACCACATCGAGGTAATGGACCAGCGTACGCAGCTTCGCGGTACTGCCAAGGTCCAGCTTCATATCGCTATTGATATCGAAGGGTTGCTCGTGACTGTCGGCATGGATCCTGAGTTCATTGCCATAGGGAGTCGATTCATACAAAACAAAACTGTAGATCACGTCCGCGGGATCGCCGGATTCCAGCATCCGGGGCCCGATGAAGCCATTTTTCCGGACAAAGTCCGGGTCCTTCATTTGATACAGAAATTTACCGACTTTTGAGGTTAATTCAGAATCCAGCGTGCTTTCGACCTTCATGTTGAGCCGGTCCAGATCATAGTACTGCGGCACTCCTAGCGTACCGGCCAGATTGGAACGGACCGTATTGATCGCCTTGCGGCTCGTGTACTCGAGCAGCGTAGGCATATACCTGGATGGCTTCAGCTTGACTCGCGTATCCAGCACGAGACGCGCGAAAGGCCAGGGCAACACCCCGTGTTGTGCCATCAGGCGAACATAGCTGTTCACGCGTTGTTCGAGCGCATCGAAATCCTGAACCAGATAAAAACTCGGGGCCCTGACCGCGGCAAGCAGCAGAAGGACTTTTTTATACACTTCGGCGGTTGCTTGATCGGTGTTCTGCGACATCAAAATCCCGGAAACATCGCCGAGATTCAAACCAAACCAGACCTCGAGCCCTTTCGCGAGACCATAGATCTCGCCATAACCCGGCGCGCCCGCAAGCGGCACCGTATTCAGATAATCGAGGATGATTTCCTGACGGGCCTCGCGGGTATCCGCGCCCTCGATATAAACCCTGAGACTCGCGGCGGTGATCTGCTTCAGTTTGTCGGTCACCGACCCGGTCCGGCCACCCGCGGAATAACGAAACTTTTCGAGTTGTGTCGCGAGCGTGCTGCCCCCTTCCACCCTGACCGGAAATCCGAGCTTCCCCATCCCGTAGAGCAAGGCCGCTTTATAGAACCTCGGCCAGTTCACGACCGGATTGCTTTGCAACGCCTCGGGATTGATCAGTTCGCGGTCTTCGATAAACGAAAGCGAATCGACGATCAGCGCCGGAATATCCCGGTAACTTTGAAAAATCTGGCGCCCCTGCTTGGTATCGTAAATCGTGGCGCCCGAGAGTTCACTGATCTCGAGACCGACAATCGGATCCTCGCGATAGGGCGGGGTTACACCGAAGCGGGTCAATTCCAGCAGCCGGTCGGAAAAGCGGGTTTGCTGAGCGATCTCAAAGCCTTCGGTGAGCAGGCGGTTCCGGAAATCGGGAATTCGCGTGTATCCGCGGCTCACATTAAAGGGACCCGAAGAAGGATAAACGATCGCTTCGCTGGGTCCCTCGTTGAGTTCGTAGAATAATTTCTCGGCGTAGTGCGTCAAGAACCAGGATTGCAGCGACGAGTTTCGAAACTCATACCAGAGTAAAAAGGCGCTAAGCACACCGATGATCAGGAAAATCTTGAAGCCGAGATGCCTCGACGACGGTTTTTTGAACTTGTTTCGAACCTTGTGGTTATTTCTGAACTTAGGCAAGAATTTATTCACCAACCAGGAAAGTTTGCTCGATCGAAGGATCGTGTATTTGAATCGCGCCGATCAAAGAAGTTCTCGATTTATTGGGCCACGGCAAACCCTTGTCAATCCAATTCAGGGTACCGATTTTATAACTTACTGCACGGATCGGCGAGGCCAATTTGCGGGCGTCCCACATCCGGCACCCTTGAATCGGATTAACATAACTGTAGCCCAACCACGCCAGACAGGTCTGGAATCGCGCAGCGCAACGTCAAAACCCTTTGCGATCAACTGCCAGCAAAATATCGCCGTGTAAACTCCGCCTTCAATCACCGCGGGCTCGATAGCTTAAGTAAATCCGGGTAGAATTTACGTTTCTACATCGTTGGTGAGTCAGGTGTCAAACAAAATCAACGAAAAAACCATCACCGCAGCCGGCGATGAATCACCCACGGTTGTGAAAGCCGGCCCGGTTGATTCCGGATTGCGGGTCGGAATGACGCTGAAGAACCGCTTCGTCCTCGAAATAATACTCGGACAAGGCGGTATGGGTACGATTTTCAAAGCCCGTGACCTGCTCAAGGAAGAGATGGGAGACCGCAAACCTTTCGTCGCGATCAAAGTCCTTCATCCGAAATTTCAAAGCAACGAGTCCCTGATCAAGGCCTTGCAGCGCGAAGCCCGGAAGTCACAGGAATTGGCTCATCCGAACATCGTCAATGTCCATGATTTTGACCGGGACGGGAAATCCGTATTCATGGTGATGGAATTCCTCCAAGGCAAACCGCTCAACGGTTTGATCGAAGAGGGTGGACTGGAAAAGCTTCCGCTCCAGGAACGCTGGTCGATGATCGAGAAAATCGGCCGCGGCATCGCCTATGCCCACGAGAACAAGGTGATCCATTACGATATCAAGCCCGGCAACGTATTTATCTGTGATGATGGCAATGTCAAGATTCTGGACTTCGGGATCGCCAAG
>JBOICY010000376.1:0-8147 GCA_050740335.1 Methylococcales bacterium
AACCAGCGCGGTTCGGGCAACCGTTCGTGGCAAGCAAACCGACCAAGCTGTCGTTGAGCGCTACCAACGCACTGGCCTTGAGTTTTTGCCGGGCTTGCGAGACCGCGCTTTTGCTCACCGTCCGCAACCAACCACCGGTTAATGAGGACAACCGATCGTAGAGCTTGTGTTTGCAAGCTGCCTTTGAAGGCGCACAAGAGAAACGAAACCAAAACCGGAAAGGTCAGGACCCGCTGACGGGTAAACGCTTTGTCGTGGGTTCGATGCGCAGCAATGAAGTCGGGCGCATGGAGAAGCTTTGCAAGGGGCAGGTGAGAATGCTGGCATCAATACTGCTAAGTCGGTGTCATCGATTTATCCTCGAATATCAATGTGTTATCGTATATATTATACCACAAGTTCCTTAACTTAACGGCATTGGGTGAAGAGGGGGGTAGCAGCTTTTTTTGCACATAGCGGTTCCCATCAATAACAACACGATCTCAACTTCTTCCGCGTCCGATCATCCTTCCCACGTTTTCGGTTGCGATTCCCGGTCCGAATTCTCCGACCGGATCCTGGTATCGCCGAACCGCTGTTTTCAGGGTATGTTAATCGCTACAATACCCACTTTTTGAATCCCATGCCCGTCAGACTTTTTCTGCCGTTAAAATCAGGTGGCGGATTCGGGTTCCGGACCTCGCACCGATACACAGATTCAATGATCAACGGCCTAAACAACTACTGGAATGGTCTGGCTCGATCAACACAGGCTTGGTCGATCATCGCGTGCCTGACCTTGTTCCGCCTGGTATATATCGCATTTGCCCCGGTAACTTCCCAGGAGGTTTATTACTGGCTGTATTCGAATCATCCGGCCCTGGCCTACGTCGACCATCCGCCGATGATCGCCTATTCGATTATTCTCGGGACAAGCCTGTTCGGCGATAACGGATTTGGGATCAAATTCATGGCCGTGATCTGGTCTCTGTTGACCAATGTTTTCCTGTATTGGACGGTGATCCGGGGACTTTCCCGAACTTCCGGGGAAGATGCCGAAAATGTCGGAATTCTGGCGGTCCTGTTGTACAACCTGACGCTGTTCGCGCATGCCTTCGCGATCATTCAGCAACCGGATGCCGCGTTATTGTTTTTCTGGCTTCTCGTGATCTTTTTCGTTCAGGAGTATCAAATGACCGGCAGGCCGGCCAATCTGCTTTTTGCCGGAATCGCTCTCGGTCTGGGCCTGTTGTGCAAGTACACAGCACTCGCCCTGTTGCCCGGGATTCTGATCGTCCTGCTGTTGACATCCGAGGGCCGCAGATCGCTGTTCAGTCCTTATCCCTGGCTCGCTTTGATTTTTGCGGGCCTCGTGTTCAGCCCGGTGATTTACTGGAATTGGAACCACGAGTGGGCGTCCTTTCAGATGCAGTTCGAAGATCGCGGGGGAGAAATCGCCGCGCAACGATCGGTCCAGTTCCGGTATTTCTTCCAGTTACTGGGGACTCAACTGGCGATGCTGACGCCGCTGGTCTTCGTTTTACTGGTCCGATTCTATCACCGGATGACTACCGGGTGGCGGGAATATCCGAAAGCCCATCTGTATTTCCTGAGCGGGGTATGTCTGATCGCGGGATTTATCCTGATCAGTTTCACGACCAAAGTCAAGGTCCACTGGTTGCTGCCCGGCTATATCGGCGTGGTGCTCGGTATTGTCGTTGTATTCAGGTCTTCGCTCTCGTTTCGATCGCCCTGGATCATGCGGGGAACCTGGTTTTCCATGGGCTTGATCGGATTGTGTCATGGTCTGTTCCTGGTCCCCGGTTTTCAGATCTTTCAGGTCAACAGTTGGAGCGGCTGGCGCGATTTGACAACCCAGGTAGTGCTACTCCAAGAGCGGTTGGGTGGCCAGGATCAGGTGTTCCTGTTCGCCGATTCTCATAAGACAGCCGCCTATCTCACGTTTTATTCACCGGATCATCAGCGTAGCTATGCGCAGAACATATTCGGACAGTTCGCGAAGCAGTTCAATGTCTGGGGAGAACCGGAATCTTTGCAGGGCAAGAATGCATTGTATGTCACGTCGGTACCGGATCTTTCGGCTGGTGAGACCGGTTTGCTCGGAAAATATTTTGACCAGGTGACGAGGATCGCGAAATTCAGCTATCCGCTGATCAGTGTCGGAGATGAACCAACCCGGGACGTTTATTGCTATTTCGGAACCAATTATCACTTAGCACCGCGTTCGGGGAGCCAGGAGGCCGATTCAGGTGAGGAATTTAAATACGATTGATGATGATACACGACGAAATTTCTCGTTGGTGGGTACCCTATCTCGTGGTGTGGCAGTTTATCGCCGTCCTGCTGCTCATGAGTTGGTTCATTGAACCGACCCGGACTGCATGGTTGACCGTGGATGATATGGTTTTCTGTCTGTTCAACGATAGTCTCAAGACCGGGGGCGATTCCTGGCGCATGCTGTGGGCGCTGACCAACCACCGGCTGTTCGATGCGATTTCGGCCGGCATGCTGGCCCTGGTCTTTATCGTCTCGGCCTGGCGCAATGGCCGGGCAAGCTGGTACTGGCATACCGCCGTACTCAGCGTGACCGTGATCGCGGTGTTGATCGGGACGCGAATCGGCCATCTGATCCCGGCGGAACGCCCCAGTGGCACGATGCTGTACAACGGTGTCTTTCGGCTCAACGAATGGGCAAGCGGTTTCGAAACCAAAGATATTTCCTACAGCACCTTCCCCGGAGACCATGGCATGGTCGCCTTGATCGGATACGGTTATGCATTTCATTACCTGGGCCGAGGTTATGCCTTGGCGGCTTTTGTTGCAGCATTGTTCGTCGTGATGCCGAGGCTGGTCGGCGGTGCGCATTGGTTGTCGGATGAATTGGTCGGTGCGGGATTTGTCGGCATCTTGGTCCTTTCCTGGTCTTTTTACACGCCTCTTGCGGATTATTTGGTCGACAAAGCGGACCGTCTGTGGCGACGGATCTTTTACCGGAAATGAATCGGCGAACGCCGGATGGCTCCGCTACACACGTGACTACTCATACTCCGGTGTGTTGTTATATACTGGCAACCGATACGGACCCATGCAGATCCGTATCGGTGTTCCACGGTCATTGCCCTCGGCTGTAACCATGTTTTCAGAAGAGTGCCCTTTTTACAACTGGCGGATTTAAACATTCCATTTCGGGTCGATCGGTCAAAATTCGAAATCGAGTAAGGGGATACCTGATTTGAATTCTGCCACTTCGACCATCCTCGGGGAAATTTTATGAGCGTCATTCCAGAACAGTTCGTGCCGGTGAATTCCGCGAGGAATGAAGCGAAAATCCCACAATTTCCTGCTTCGGAGAAGGTTTATATTTCAAGCAGTCGAGCGGATATCCGGGTGCCGATGCGACTGATCTCACTTTCTCCCACGCAAACCGTGACCGGCTACGAAACCAACGGCCCGGTATTCGTCTACGATACCTCCGGCCCTTATACCGACAAAGACGTTTCCACCGATCTGACGAAAGGTTTGCCCGCGGTCCGTGACCGATGGATCGCCGAGCGCGGTGACACCGAGGAACTCGCGGGTCCGACATCGGACTACGGTCGTCGGCGCCTGGACGACCGCGCGTTGGATCGGCTGCGATTCGAGCACATTCGCAAACCGAGACGCGCCCGATGCGGAAATAACGTATCGCAGATGCACTACGCGAAAAAAGGAATCGTTAGCGCTGAAATGGAATATGTCGCGATACGGGAGAACCAGAACCGCGCGGGAATGAAAGAACTGACCAGAGGGCAGCATCCAGGCCATTCCTTCGGCGCCTCGCTTCCCGAAACGATCACGCCGGACTTCGTGCGCGACGAGGTCGCGAGAGGGCGTGCGATCATCCCCGCGAATATCAACCATGTCGAACTCGAGCCGATGATCATCGGCCGGAATTTTCTGGTCAAGATCAACGGGAATCTCGGAAATTCGGCGGTGACTTCTTCGATCGACGAAGAAGTCGAGAAAATGCTCTGGGCGATTCGCTGGGGCTCGGACACGGTCATGGATCTATCCACGGGTAAGAATATCCACGAAACACGGGAATGGATTATCCGGAATTCCCCGGTTCCGGTCGGCACCGTGCCGATTTATCAGGCGCTTGAAAAGGTCCATGGCAAGGCGGAAGAGCTGAGCTGGGAGATTTTCCGGGATACTCTGATCGAGCAGGCCGAACAAGGGGTCGACTATTTCACGATCCATGCCGGGGTTCGCCTGCAGTATATCCCTTTGACCGCGAAACGACTCACCGGAATTGTTTCGCGCGGCGGTTCGATCATGGCCAAGTGGTGTCTCGCGCATCACCGCGAGAGTTTTTTATACACGCATTTCGAAGATATCTGCGAAATCATGACGGCCTATGACGTTTCGTTCTCGCTCGGCGATGGGCTGCGACCGGGCTCCATTGCCGATGCGAACGATGCCGCCCAGTTCGCGGAACTCGAAACCCTCGGTGAGTTGACGAAAATCGCCTGGCAGCAGGATGTGCAGACGATGATCGAAGGACCCGGCCATATCCCGATGCAATTGATCAAGGAAAATATGGACAGGCAGCTTAGCGATTGTTTCGAGGCGCCCTTCTATACCCTGGGGCCTCTGACGACCGACATTGCTCCCGGTTATGACCATATTACATCGGCGATCGGGGCGGCCAATATCGGTTGGTACGGCTGCGCGATGCTGTGTTATGTGACCCCGAAGGAACATCTCGGCCTGCCCGACAAACAGGATGTTCGCGAAGGGATCGTCACCTATAAAATCGCGGCCCATGCGGCCGATCTTGCGAAAGGCAATCCGGGGGCGCAGGCGAGGGACAACGCGATGTCCAAGGCGCGCTTCGAATTCCGTTGGGAAGACCAGTTTAATCTCGGTCTGGACCCGGAACGGGCGCGCGAATTCCACGATCAAACGCTACCTCACGAATCCGCCAAGGTCGCGCATTTTTGTTCGATGTGCGGACCGCATTTTTGCTCCATGAAAATCAGCCAGGATGTCCGGGAATATGCGCAAAGCAGGGGGTTGGACGATTCCGCGGCGCTTGCCGCGGGACTCACGGAGAAATCCCAGCAGTTTCTTGAACAAGGTGGCGAACTCTACCGGAAAGTTTAGGCAAAGGAATGATTCCTTCGTTACTGTTAGTTCGGCGGTTTCACTCTTCGCCGGCTTGAGAATTGCCAGGGCGGCGTCTGATTCCGATGAACCTCGCGATACTCCGCACCATCGACCGGGATTTCGGAATCTGGATCTTAAAGGGTTTGTCTCTTTACTCGAAAATTTTTCCGGCTATAGAATCGTCCGCCCCCCCTCGAAAAATCCTCGTGATCCTGCTGTCGGAGATGGGAAGTCTGGTATTGGCCTATCCGATGTTTCAGCGGCTTAAGGAAAGGTACCCCGAAGCATCCGTGTCGGTACTGTTGTTCGAAAAAAACCGGGAAATGCTCGAAATTCTTGGCGTGGTCCGTGAGGAGAATATCCTGACCATCAGTGACTGGTCTTTCTGGCGTTTCATGCTGGACAGCCTTAGGGTTCTGCTGAAAATGCGCAGATTGTCCGCCGACGCGGTTGTGGACTGTGAACTGTTCGCACGAATCAGCAGTATTTTTTCGTTTCTATCGGGTGCCAGTATTCGTTCCGGCTTCGCGCCGTATACCCAGGAAGGCCTTTATCGAGGATCCTTTATCAATCGCCCGGTGCTGTATAATCCGTACCACCATATCAGCCGGCAGTATCTGACTCTGGTCGAGGCATTGGACTCGGATACCGTTCCGACCGGGAAACGGACGACTAAGGACGACCGGATGGAGATCCCGAATTTCAACCCTGATCCAAACGATGTCGAGAAAATGGTCAAAGGACTGTGCAGGGATTTCCCGGTTTGCCGTGAGCGCAAACTGGTGCTGATCTATCCGAGTGGCGGCATTTTGCCGATCCGGGCCTGGCCGATTGAACATTACTGCAGGTTGGTCGATGCCCTGCTCGAAGAAGGATATATGGTCGGTGTGATTGGTCTCGACTCGGATAAACCTTTTGCCAAGGAGATTATAAAAAATTGCGGCAATCCGAATATCATCGATCTCACCGGTTATACCCGTTCAATTCGGGAGTTAATGATACTTTTTTATCATGCGGTGCTGTTGATTAGCAATGATGGCGGACCGGGCCAGTTTGCGGCTATGACACCGATCCCGACAATCATTTTATTCGGCCCGGAAAGCCCGGAATTGTACGGTTCCCACTCGCCGCATGCCTGGTTTTTCTATACCGGTTTGTCGTGCTCGCCGTGCCTGACCGCGTATAACCATCGAAATTCGCCCTGTGACGGAGACAACCAATGTCTCAAGCGGATCCCTCCTGAACAGGTTTTTGCCAAAGCGCGCGCAATGATTGAGAAGTCATCCGAACCAGCGGCTCGGGTAACACCCGGACGAGTGGGACAATTATGATTAGTTCTATTCTTCAGTGGCTCCTCAATAACCGATTCGTCAAATTCGGTTCGGTCGGATTCTCCGGTACCTTCGTCAATCTTGGCGTGCTTTATCTTGGACAGGAGTATATTTTCCAAGCGATCGAATCCTCCGACACTCGTTTGAGCCTGTCCTTGGCGATGGCCATTTTAGTCGCCACCGTGAGCAATTTTTCATTGAACCGGATCTGGACCTGGGCGGACCGCAGGGAAGAAATCGCAAGACATTATTTTTTCCAGTTGAGCCAGTATTTCGTAGCCTGCTGGCTGGCCATCGCGATCCAGTTCCTTTTAACCAAAGGACTCGCGCTGTATATTCATTATCTCGCGGCCAACGTGATCGCGATCGTCGTGTCCTCGGTGGTTAATTTTCTGGTCAACGATGCCTGGACCTTCGGGGTCAAAAAAGCCCCGGTTGATCCAGGCTGTGTCGAAAGCATCGAAAGGGACGCGTAGCCCGGCAGCCGATTGGGCGATCTCCGCACTTTGAGATCCATCTGATTTTCCGTTCGCCGGCCCCTGGACCGACCGCCGAGACTCAGCGGCAGCGGAGCGGGTCCTTCGTTCCGCATGATCATTCAAAGAACTGGCAGTGAAATAATTTGAGAGAAAACAGCGCGCAGGTGCAGCGCCGTGTTAGCCGTCGGAACCGAAAAGAGGCTAGAGGTCTTCAGGCCGGTATGCTTGGCGATGCGGGCGAGCATACGGGGTCCAATTACCTCCTGGTCGTGGAATGCAAAGACAACATCCGGCCATCCCATTCCTCCCGCGACCAAGTGTGCGATGAGACCCGGATTGACCTTTGATCAACCAACCCATACGCAATAAAGCTGCGAGCACGCGTTTGGCTTTGCATGAAGGCCATTCACTCACACTGCAGCAATAGAAATATTGATTGACTGAGGCCGGCTCTCGCCGTGCTCAACTTGCTCAGCCAAAACGCGTAGCGCTAGTACCTCCGCTTCAGCCATCGCTTCGTCGGAAGTTGTGCCGTAAGCAAGAACGCCAGGAAGCTGAGCAACTTCAGCAATCCATAGGCCGTCTTGTTCCTGTTCATATTCGATGCTGAAATTCAGAGTTGCATTGGACAAATTTCAAGGCAATTGTGGTGATTGTATTCGGGACGAACCCGGAGACTAACGTTGTCCATGAGAGGTGCCAGAATACGAAACGAAGTGTAGCATGGAGGTCATCTCGTTCGCGCAATAACGGCTCCTGCTGGCAGGCGTTGAGAAGAAATAATCCAAAATTCGATCCCGATAATTAATGATTAGAGCCTGTTAAGAAATAACCTATGCAAATTGGTTCAATTTGGTCTGATCCGATCATTCCATTCGCCGTGGAACTTATCTCGTTCGAGACGAATTTTTGCAAAGGTTGTTTCTTAACAGGCTCTTAGGGTGTTTCTTAAAAGGTTGGGTGATTGATTGCAAGACGCGACCCCATTCCCGCACAAGCGGCGGGGGCGGCATTTCACGATCGAGCCGAAGCTTCGGCGGATCCCACGAGCCACACCCCCACCGGGATCGATTCTACGCCCCCGGCGGATCACCCGCTACCTGCTCTGGAGCGAAATTCAAATTTCCCAAAAATCGAAAATCGCCGGCTGTGGAGTTGTGGATAACATCCCTGTTACCCACAACTCCAC
>JBOICY010000377.1:0-8976 GCA_050740335.1 Methylococcales bacterium
ATCGGGAATCTCGGGGTAATAAAATGAAAACACACCAACTGAGTATTTTCGGATTTACCTTGTTGAGTTGAGCTAACGCCCCCGACAGTGTTGCTTAAGGAAATATTTTGGCGTTTTCGTCCGATCGATCGGGGCGGAACCAGATTTGGCAAGTTTTAACCAAAGATCTCAGTATTGCCCCGACGCAAATTACCACCGCCGGCACCGGGTCGCAGGAAAGCCGCCGCCCGGATTGGTCGTCGATAACCGGGAAGATCGCCTATCAATTTGGAGCATCGGGGGTGCGCGGCATCCACATGATCGATCCGGTCACTCAAGTGGATACACGGTTAACTTGTTTGAGTACGGATGAAACGGATCCTTCCTGGTCACCTGATGGTCAGTTTATTGTCTACGCAAGGTTAAATGGAGGGCTTTATGATTTAGCCATTCATAAATTAGGAACGATCCCCGACTGTACGGATCCCTCGTACGACGGACAAGACTATATCCTGTTATCCCGTTCCAAAGAGACCGACATTCGCCCGGCATGGTCTCCTGACGGAACAAGTATTGCGTTCGTTACTTCAGGCGGCTCGGTCGGACCCGACGCCGAAATAGCTGTTGTGGACGTTCAGCTGAATTCCACGAACGGCATGTATGAACCGGTGCTAGATGCGAACGGTAATCCAAAGGCCGTACTCCTTACCAACAACAGCTTCGTTGACTTTGATCCTGTATGGTTACCCGACATAAAGAATAAGCGGATTGCATTTTCCAGCACGCGCAACGGTAACCGCGACATTTTCCGAATGAACGCCAATCTTGGCGAGTGCGTCAACCCATCAACCACACCCCAAGCTTGCTCGAGTTTCGTTCAATTAACATCTGATCCCGCGGACGATACGAATCCTTCCTGGTCGCCCGATGGAATCGGAATTGGGTTCGTTTCAAATCGTGATGGTGACCGCGAAATCTATCTGATGTCCGCATTTGCAGGAGATTTAGACCCGATTAGTTTTCTCCAAATTACCAACAATACGGCAAGTGATGATGATCCAGGGTGGTTTCCCGCGCTGCCGCCAGCGTCCCAAATCAAAATCAGCGTTACGATCTTACCTGTGCCTTCGGGAGCGCTTTTCCCGACCACCGGGATTGTAAAGGTAACCGATATTTTTGGACAGCCCGTGGTCGGCGCCAGCGTGACCATACTCGGACCTTTGGGTAGCCCTCCTATTGATAAACTTTATTTGTCGCCATTAGGCGGAGTCACGAACACGCAAGGTCAATTCATTTTCGATGCGCGGGAGGAAACGTTCCTTCCTTTCAGTACCACCGCAGAATTTGCCATCACCGTTTCGGCGGTGGTCGCTGGTAAACCGGTCGTTGCCACCGGCAGTCATTTCATTGACGTTATCGGCGGCGGGACTCCGCCGCCACCCCAACCGCCAGGACCACTGCCTCCCTCGCCGGGTCAATTGCTTCCCTTGGGAGCGAATCCTTGGACGCCTCAGCAAAAAGCCGCGTTTGCTCAGGCAGGATTGGTTCTAACCATTACAGGTATGCGCGATATTGTTATCGCCGGAATTGGCGCAACAAGTTCCCCTAATTTCAGAAGTATACCGAGCTTGTTGACTTCGCTTGGTAAAATCTTGGCCATTACAGGTGGAGTATCGAATAGTGTATTTAGCCATATAGGGGGTATTAGTAGTATATCTGGGTTTAGTCTTGGCTTCTTGAAAATCTCTTATGGCCAGCTTTTCCTTATTCTAGCGCAAGACCCTCCGGATCCGAACTATGCACAACCAGCTCTGCCCGTACTGGATCAAGCCACTCAACTACCTGCAATAAATCCCGGATTATCTCTAGGGACGGACCTGTACAACGAGAAATCCTCGAACACGGGCATCATTCAAGCCCAGCTTACAGCATTAAAAACAGCGATAGATCGATACTTCACCGCGGTCAGTGATGGTAATCAAGCGGGCGCCACTCTTCAGAGGAACAGCATACTGGCGTATCGTCAAAGCTTGGCGAAGGTGATGCAGGCGGATGCCGATAACAGCGATGCATTATTACAAGAGCTTCAAAACCTCGGCGTACAGAATACCTCTCTCACTGTAGCGGATGTCAGCGCTTTTCAGAGCGATATCGCTGCAAATGGCTTTTCTCCTGCGGTTCAAGAGGCATTCCGTCAGCTTGGCGTCACGGATCCGATGATCGATACAATCCGTAATATGATCATCAATGAATCTCCCGCCAATTTAGCTGTAGACACGTTTAGCTCGCTGCAATCCGCAGCGAATATCGCTAATTCATTAGTCACAGTTCTGGTTGTTCCTTCCGGCCCGGCCCCGGTCAGCGTGCCGGATGTCGTCGGCCAGACCCAGGCTGCCGCGCAAACGGCGATCACCAGTGCTGGCCTGACCGTCGGAACGGTAACCCAGCAGGCCAGTAACACCGTTCCTTCCGGTTCGGTGATCAGGCAGAACCCGGCGGCGGGAACGTCTGTGGCGGCGGGTTCGGCGGTTAACTTGGTGGTTTCCTCGGGGCCGGCTCCGGTCAGTGTGCCGAATGTCGTCGGTCAAACCCAGGCTGCCGCCCAAACGGCGATCACCGGCGCCGGATTGACCGTCGGAACGGTAACCCAACAGGCCAGTAACACCGTTCCTTCCGGTTCGGTGATCAGCCAGAACCCTGCGGCGGGAGCTTCCGTGGCGGCGGGTTCGACGGTCGACTTGGTGGTCTCCTCCGGCCCAACTCCGGTAAGCGTACCCAATGTCGTCGGCCAGACCCAGGCTGCCGCGCAAACGGCAATTACCGGTGCTGGCTTGACCGTCGGCACGGTGACCCAGCAGATCAGCAACACGATTCCTTCCGGTTCGGTGATCAGCCAGAACCCCGCGGCGGGCGCATCCGTTACGGCGGGTTCGGCGGTTGACTTGGTGGTTTCCTCGGGTCCGGCTCCGGTCAGCGTACCGGGTGTCGTCGGCCAGACACAGGCTGCCGCCCAATCGACAATTACCGGCGCTGGATTGACCGTCGGCACGGTGACCCAGCAGGCCAGTAACACCGTTCCGTCCGGATCGGTAATCAGCCAGAACCCGGCGGCGGGCGCATCCGTTACGGCGGGTTCGGCGGTTGGCTTGGTGGTGTCCTCCGGTCCGGCCCCGGTCAGCGTTCCCGATGTCGTCGGTCAGACCCAGGCTGCCGCCCAATCGACAATTACCGGCGCTGGATTGACCGTCGGCACGGTGACCCAGCAGGCGAGCAACACCGTTCCGTCCGGATCGGTAATCAGCCAGAACCCTGCGGCGGGCGCATCCGTTACGGCGGGTTCGGCGGTCGACTTGGTGGTCTCCTCGGGGTCGGTTCCGGTTAGCGTACCCGATGTCGTCGGTCAGACCCAGGTTGCCGCGCAAACGACGATAACCAATGCTGGTTTAGTCGTTGGCACCATCACTACCGCAGCTAGCACGACCGTGTCGGCGGGATTGGTGATTAGCCAGAGTCCATCATCGGGAACCCAGGTTTTGTCGGGTTCCAGCGTAAGCCTTATTGTGTCGTCCGGGCCACCGGTTTCATCCGAAGGCGATTACGATATTCAAGCTATTCGCTGTAAGCCAGGGAACGTGGTTCTTGAACGTAGCGTTCAGATTTCTGTGGCAATCGTCAACAACGGCACCGAGAATCCCGGTGCGAATCTTATTGTCGAAGGGAGACAAGACGGCAATCCCCGTGTGATTGGCTTAACTCCCGACGGCGGCTTGAAAGTCATGGCAAAACCAGGCGGTAAAGAAAGGACTATTATTCGTCTTGAATACAAACCCACACGGATCGGCAACATCAGCTGGAATTTCGATTTGATTGACGGTGATCCCGATCATGACGCTCGGGAACACGCCTGCTCAACCAATGTATCCGCACCGCATTTCAAATTTCGGGATTCGGGGCGAGCCGACGATGTGAAATCGACCCGTCGATAGCAAGCGGAGCGATTCGGATGGAGGATCGGACAACCGGAGCGGCGGGTGCCATTCAAGGGAATTCGGCGTTGAAAGAAAGTCGACCGTTCCGTCTGGTCCTGTATTGATTCGGCGCACATTTCCTGGGACAATGAAATCGTTTTCACCCGTGGCGACTTCGGTAAAGTCGCGCCCTTCGCGGATTTCGGTCCGCAACCCTTTCCGTCGTGAGCCTGCGATTCCGGCGGACAACCTTTCGGTCACTTGGGTTGCAGCAGGCGACTTCTTGACCGTTTCACCCTTCCCTGACGGGAAAATCCTTAAGCCCCGCCGTGGAAAAGCCCTGGTGGGCGGCAGTCAGGAAGATACTTTGACGTTTTTCGTGAAAAGACGTCATGATTCATTCCTGCCGGGAGCGGGTCGCTTCTCCCGGTTGTTTCTTTTACCCGGCGGGGAAATCTTCCCCGCCGGGGCTCGGTTTCCCCCTTTTCTGTTCTTATCTCTCCGGAGGAAACCATGAACGACACCACCGAAAAATACTTCGACCTGCACGTTACGGGAATCGGCTATTTGAACCGCGCCCGCGAGGTCCCTGTGCCCCGTGGTCAGGCTTTTCTTGCGGTGGACATCTCCGCGTTGCACGGTTCGGCGGACCGGGTGGTCTACACCCGGTTCGACTGCCGCGTCTCCGGCACCGAAGCCGCACGGGTCGTCAAGGCGGCCATAAAGCACCTGGAAGCCGAACGCAAGGTGCTCGCGGCATTCAAACTCGGCGATCTGTACGCCGAGACCTTCACCTACGCAAAAGGCGAAAAGGCCGGCCAGACCGGCGTAAGCCTCAAGGCCCGTCTGCTCCGCATCGCCTGGGTCAAGGGGTAGATGGCGAGACCGTCTATACCGCGCCCGTATCCGATCAGGACAAGGCCGACTCCGCCGCTTCCTCTCCTGTCGAGGGGCAAGCCGCCTGATCGGCTGTTTCGACCGCTAACTGAAGGCCTTCCGAACGGGATACGACCGCGGCGTCGACGGAAACGTCTGATGCAACCGCCGCCGACCCCGATGACGAGATCGTGTTCGGCACTCTGTGGCCGTTGGGACCGAACGTCAAGCTCGACACTGCCCCGTCGCGCGCGCCCGCTTCAGGCGGCAAAAAGACCGCCTTAAGGCCATGGGCTACCGGTTCCAGCCGGTCGGCCAGGTTTGGGTGCTGCAGGAATAGTCGAAGTTTCTTTTCAACCTCCCCCGGGGAAGCCTTCCCCGCCGGGATTGTGGCTTCTCCGGCTTTTTCCATTCGATAGGAGACAGCCATGATCATGACGAAACGAACTCCGGATCCGATCAGTGACGAACCGAGCCGGGACGAATTACAGAAGTGGTTTTCCGAAGATACCGGATGCGCGGCGACCGATGGCTGTTGGATTGCGACCGACGGGCTTTGCGAGCACGGCCATCCCTCCTGGCTGCGTTACCTCGGCTTCGTGACGCCGGCCGGGTCCGGGACAGCGAACGGCAATCCGCATGCCGTGAAATTGCTTTCGGTGAATGACGTGCACGGCGTCTACGCCGACGCCTTCGTGACCGACCGGTCGGAGCATTTGCTGTTCGGGTCCTTCCGGGGGCGTGACACGTCCCTGCAGGAATTGCTGGCGCGCTTGACCCTGCCGGTATCGGAAGGCGGCTGGTCGCGATTGCGCCTGGTCGACCCGGACGAACCGTCCCGTCATCGGGAGGTGTCGATCGGCCATGCCGAGCGTCTTGCAAAACTCACCGGACGGATGCCCAAATCCAACCTGTTCGGCGAGTTGGCCCAGGTCTGGCTATACGACCGTCAGGCGGCCGGACCCGATTTGGCTTCGCGGCGCGCGTTGCGCATTTGCCGGTCCTGCGCCGAAGACACCAATCCGGAACGGTCCGCTCTGAACAGCGACCCGACCTGGAATCTGTTCAAGGAAGTCTGCCATCTGCCACTGCTCGACGCTTGGCGGGATCGGGTCGTGAACGCGGCCCGGCAAAACGGTTGGGTGACGTTCCATCCCGGCGTCGGGGTGAACGCTCTGGCGTTGAATCTCGGGAACGACGAGTTCGAACGCGCGATCGAGGCGATGATCCTGGACGGATCGCTGACTCTGCCGGAAAAGGATCGTCCGACATCCAATGCCGCGGCGGTCGTGCCGGCGGAGATTCGCTGATACGACCGATCGGATACACCGACCTGCAGGAAGGCCAATGGCGGTTCTATGTGACCGCCAACGGGCTCTTGCTGCCGAGCGAAAATCAGGCGTTTTGCGCCGGCCCCGCTTCGGGGGGCTTTTTCGAGCATCCGGCAGGATTCCGGGTGCTGGAAAAAGCCACCGTTTTTACCGTCGCGACTTCGGTTAAGTCGCCGAGGCCTCCACCCTCGTAAATCCGTGGAACCCTTCGCCATCGCGAGCCTGCGTTTTCCGATGGCCATGCCTTTAGGCGTGTAGCAGGCATTTTCCACCATACCCGCCGGGGATTCGCTTCTCCGGCAAGGGTAAGCGTATCTCCGGCGGACTTCAAATCCTACAGGAGGCAACTAACTGAATTCAGGTTCAGATTACCAGCAGTCCACCAAAACGCAACCCCCGAGGGGCGACAATCCGCCCGTTGGGGCCGGTTGTCTTCCCTTGGATTTACTTCAACCTGTACAGGAGACAACCATGAACCAATTAGCAACGTCATTCAGTTCACGCGCGAACGTCCTGCGGTTCGACAGGCCGTTGACGATCCGCGAGATCGATTCGGTCGCACCGTCGATCTTCGCGGAGGGGCCGCACGAGTCGCGTTCGAGTCGTTATACCTATATTCCGACCGGCGTCGTCCTGGAAGGGCTCCGGAAAGAAGGCTTCGAGCCCTTCATGGTCTGCCAGGCCCGGACTCGCGACGAGACCCGAAGGGATTTCACCAAGCACATGATCCGGTTGCGCCACGCCAGCCAGATCGCCGGTGCGGAGGTCAACGAAATCATTCTAGTGAATTCGCACGACGGGACGAGCAGTTACCAGATGTTGGCCGGCGTGTTTCGTTTCGTCTGTCACAACGGCCTGGTCTGCGGCGACGTCGTTGAGGACCTTCGGATACCGCACCGGGGCAACCCGGTCGGCGAAGTCATCGAGGGCGCCTATCGCATTCTCGACGATTTCGAACGGGTTGACGCGGCCAGGCAGGAGATGAAGGCCGTGATCCTCACACCGGACGAGCAGACCGCGTTCGCCAAGGCGGCTCTCGCGCTTCGCTACGAAGGCGAGGCGCCAGTCAGCGCGTATCAGGTACTCAGGCCCCGCCGGGCGGACGATGCCGGCCAGGATCTTTGGTCGACTTTCAACGTGGTCCAGGAACGACTGATCCGCGGCGGCCAAAGAGGAACCAACCGCACCGGCAAGCGGATCACGACCCGTCCGGTCACCGGCATCGACAACAACGTCAGGCTGAACCGGGCACTATGGGTTCTGGCCGGGGAAATGGCCGAGCTGAAACAGGCTGCATAAGCCGACTTTTTCATTTACCACCGCGAGGGGCATCGACCCTTCGCGGGGTTCGGTGTCCCTCCATTTTCTTTACCGACTTGGAGGTACAACTGATGGGATGGTTATTCAAACAAGGGTAGACTCGACCAGCGTTGGTCGAGGACCTGATAAAAGACGAAACGACCGCGGAAGGCTCATTGCGCCGCTGCCTGAAACATACCCTGCGCGGAAACGTATTGTGGACCGTGTGGGAGATCACGCGAGCCGATGGCTCGATGTGGCGCTACATTGGATGCGATCTGCTGCAATGCCAGCGCGGATTCGGATGGGGCTACAAGGACCTCACCGAAGCGGATGGGCCATATTATTACTCCTGTCCGCCAATCTACCTCGCTCTGGTCCCGGAAGCCAACGCCGAGTGGCGTGAAGCGGTTCGCGCGCAACACGAAAGGATACCGGTCGGATCGCGGTTGACGTTCAAGGATCTGACGATCCCCGAAGCGACGGTTGTCGAGGTGAAGGGACGCACGCTGATCGTCAGTCACCGAAACCAATGGTACCGGATTCCGCCGCGACTTCGGCTGTGTATTACAAACATCGAATCACCGCTAAAGGCGGCCGTCGCCTGTTAACCAATCCGCCCCCTACGGGGGCTTTTTCGAGCGCCGCCGCGAGCGGGTGCTGGAAAAAGTCACCGACTTTTATTCCGCCGCGACTTCGGTCAGGTCGCCGAGGACTCCACCCTCGTAAATCCGTGGAACCCTTCGCCGCCGCGAGCCCGCATTTTCGGCGGCCATGCCTTCCGAGGCATGCCGTGGGCGTTCTTTCCAACCCATCCGGGGAAACCATCCCCGAATGGGCCATGGTTTCCCCTGATTTTTTATCAACCAGGAGGAAACCATGAAATATCTTGATTGTATGGATTGTATGCTTACCCCGGCTCCCATAGCGCGACCGTATCTGCACGATCGGCTGACCATTGCGGAACTCGGTGAAAATGGCTTTATGCCGGTCGTCAGCTTGATCGGAGTCGTCCACAGCGAGTACCAACCGGCTTCGGACCGAGAACCCCGTATCCGCGGATGCGGTTCGCCGGCGGTTCGGGGAGGATGCTGACATGGCTCTGTTGTTTCAACGTCTGGCCAGAAATTTTGTCAAGGACGGCTATTTTCCAACCGATACGGAGACCAGCGCGCGGATCCTGTCCATGCTAGATCCGTCTGAAACGGGAACGATGAGGATCGTCGACCCTTGCGCAGGCGAAGGAGCGGCACTGACCGAGTGCAAGGTTTATCTCGGTCCGGATCGCGTAGAGGCCTTCGGCGTGGAATTCTACGCTGAACGGGTCTGGCGCGCCAAGGGGCTGCTCGATCGGGTGATCCACGCCGATTTTCAGGAGACCATCGTCACGCCGAAAAGCTTCGGCCTCCTTTGGCTGAATCCGCCCTTCTATGATTAACTTTTATAAAAAAAGGGTAAACCTTGTTGTGGTTGTGGATATATGGACATCAGGGATGATGTCCATATATCCACAACTTGGCCCT
>JBOICY010000378.1:0-32238 GCA_050740335.1 Methylococcales bacterium
GTTCTATACCATGCGCTTCTCGGTCGCATCCCGCAGCCGGGAATTGTGCCTGTTGCGCTGTCTCGGCGAATACCGCCTCAACATCGCGGCATCCCTGGTCTCCGAAGCGAGCGTACTCGGCGGAATCGGCACGCTGTTCGGACTGATTCTGGCCTTTCCGGGAGCCCGAACCCTGCTCGACATGGGAATCTCGACCACCGGCCGAGTTCCCTTATCCGGTTTTACCATACCCCACGTGGAATTGGCGCTTCTCGCCTTGATCAGTCTGCTGATCGCGCTGGCCGGCCTGGCCGGACCGCTCCATAGCCTGTATAAAATGCACATCGCCGAGACACTGCAACCGCGCTATGTATCGGATGATGTCGACACCATCCATTTCAAAACCACGGGTTTTATCTGGCTCCTTCCTCCGATGGCGCTGGCCGGCTATATCGCGGTACGCCCCTTTCTTTCCTCCTGGCTGTCCGTGGTCCAGTTGTTCGTATTCGAATCTTGCTTCGTACTCTTGATCAGCGTGGCGACTCTCTGGTGGACACGCCCTTTTTTACGCTTCGTGATCCAGTGCATGGAAACGCTGCTGCGTTCCTTCCTCCCGCTCGAAACCAGCCTGACCGGGCGTCGGATGCGTCTGACCAGCCAGAAAATCGTGTTTTCGATCACCGGCATCGTGCTCGTGTTCAGCCTGCTGTCCGGACTCCACGGCGTGATTCGTGCGCTGAAACACGAAATTTCACGATGGTCCCGCGAAGCCTTGATGCCCTACGACTACTTCCGGCTGAACCCGGCTGCCGCAATCCGCTTCGACGAGCAGGAACTCAAGATGAAACAGGATCAGGCGGGAGTCATCCTGTTCCGGCTCTCCGCCAAAGCTAAGGGAAGCCTGCCGATTCGTTTGATTCGTTCTTCCGATATCAATCCGTACCGTTTGGCACATGGGCTCGAACCCTTGGTTCCCGGAAAGGTCATCTTCTCAAAAACGCTGGCCGCGAGGTTCGGAGTCGTGCCGGGCAATCGGCTCCTGATCGAAACCAATGATCGCAACACCGTATTCGATATCGTCGACGTGAGTGACGAAGTCGGATTCTATGTCGAAGACGCCCAGTACATCGACATGAAGTCCTATGCCCTTTTCAGCGAAGGCAATCCTCTTTTCAGGAACAATCTCGAAGCGACCCTGGGACAATATATGATGGCCCGCATGGCGGATAGCAAAACCAGGATCAACCGAACTGAACTGCGGGATTTATTCGAACCGCATTACCTGTTCACCAAATCCGGGCGCGATCTGTCGTTCTGGCAGTTGGACGAAATCGACAAAGACTTTCTGATCTTCGATTTCGTGCTTTCGATGACGATATTCCTGGCCTCAATCGGCGTAATCAACACCCTGCTCATCCAGGTTCATTCCCGAAATCGCGAATTCGCGCTGCTCACGACGCTCGGCATGAACCGTGTCCAGATCGTCCGGATACTGCTTGTCGAAGGATTGATCATCGGACTGGTAGGCGCGGCTTTAGCGACCGCGCTCGGAACAGCACTCGGGTTCATCAGCGTTTCTTTTCTGAACCGATTTACGCTTTTTGAGTACTTCTATATCTGGTCGAATGGATCGGCCCTGAACATCGCCGCTCTGGCGATCCTTTGCTGCAGCATTTCCGCGATCTATCCGGCCATCGTGGCGACCCGGATTACCTCCGCGGAATCGCTGCATTACGAATAGCGAATCACATTGCGCCGAAAAGCAAAAAAACGTCCGGACTGGTTTTGCCGTTCATGCGAATGGTAGAATCGCCATTCACTCCCTGCGTGTGCCCCGGTAGCTCAGAAGGATAGAGCGTCCCCCTCCTAAGGGGAAGGCCAGAGGTTCGAATCCTCTCCGGGGCACCAATAAAAACAATTAACAGCAATGAATAGACAGTAAGCATTTTTCTTTAGTGCCACGGCAGTGCTATGCATTTTCAAAATCAGGGGCTATTTTTACACCGGTCGCAGCGCGAAAAAATGCCCAATGGCCGTATTGATGGTGCTGGGCAGTTATGCTCTGCTGTCAGCCGCTCGAAGTAGGCGTAGGTATCTACGTTGTCCCTGCGTTTGGGCGTCGCGGTCAGACCGAGCTGCACAGCGGGCGCGAAGTACTCCAGGATACCGCGCCAGTTGCTCTCGTCGTTGGCCCCGCCGCGGTGGCACTCGTCGATCACGATGAAGTCGAAGAAGTCCGGCGGATACTCGCCGAAATACGGAGAAAGGTGGCAGTCCTTCGGCGGCCCGCTCATGAAGGTCTGGAAGATCGTGAAGAAGATGTTGCCATTCTTCGGCACCCTGCCCTTCTTGCAGATGTCTTCCGGCGCGATTCGTACCATCGCATCCTCGGTAAACGCGGAGAAATCGTTGAACGCCTGGTCGGCCAGAATGTTCCGATCGGCACCGGCGAAACGGCCTTCCTGTTCCTGCAGCACTTCATCAAAATGCTCAAGGCCAGCGGTTTGTCCCATGCCTTGGCTTCGATCACTGCCATTTTGGTGTTACGATACTCCAGCACATAATCGGCGGTCAGCGCCTTGCCCCGCTTGCCGTGGCTCTCGATCCGTCCAAAGGTGATCGGAACCTCGCGGCGAATGCGGCTACCCTCAACGACGCCCCAACCCGCCGCCGCGAGCGCGGGGTCGATGTGTTCGGCTCGGGTTTCGGCTTCGTTCATGCTTGTGTCTCACAATTGAGATATTAACGGGCTTGTGTCTCGGTTTTCACGATTTATGATACACAAATTGCTTCGTGTCCCAAGAGTGAGATTCAAAACACCGTTTTGCCCTCGGCAATATTCAACAATTCACGAAACGCATAAATGCCGGGCCGTCTTCCTCTTCCTTCCTGGACCGCGAACAAAAGCCCTTCGTTTCGCAATAGGGTCACAATGCGATTCGCAGTGGGTCTCGGAATGTCTGCAAAAAATGCAAAGAGTGGCGCGGTGAAAATGGGTGTCTTAAAAATGAAATCAACCGCCTTGATAGAATGCTGGGAGTGTGTCAAATCTACCATTTGCGACTTCACACGATTGTAAAGCTAAAGGATGTCTCGGGCCTTGCGCTCATTGTCGCCTGCCTGGTCTCGCACGCCCTGGAGGAAAAACGCACACCAGGCTGTCCAATCGCCATCGCGGGAAACGGCCCGCAGGCGTTCTTGATATTCCTCCGGGTTCGCCTCCAGATAGCCGCTCATATAAAAATCCGGGCTGGACAGGAGCTTGCGTTGATAGATGGATTCGAGGTGTTGGGTTTCTTCTCGAAGCCCATCAAGTGTCGAACCTATCTCTTGTTGGACCTTTAATCCCGGAAACGGGAATAATCGATTTTCAAGTGTACTAAGGTTGATATTGTCTCGGGCGCTACCTTTCGCTTGTGACTGCAACTGCGTTTTGAAGCTCTGAAGTAGGTACTCCAGAAATTTGTTGCTTGTTACATTTTCGTCGACTACCACGCCGATGACACTGTCAGGGAAACAGGCATCAAAATCCAGAATTCCAGTTTCAGCGATGTTGGCGGCAATCGTGATGCAAAGAGTTCCTTTGGGCCAGAGCTTGCTTTGAGCGAGGCCTGATTCGTTGTAGGTCTGGCTAAAAGAAGTGATCAAATGATCGGAGTTTCGCACATCACCGGTCTGAATAAAGGGGTGCTTGCCTCCGTAAAGACGAGGATCATTCCGTGGGCGGTGTTTTGACTTGCCTCGGCCGAAATCCCTCGAAACCTCACCTAATCGCTTCTCCACCCATCCCTCCCCGCGCTGGGTGAAGACGGCGTTGAGGTGGCTTTCAAACAAGGCGCGGGCGTTTTGGAGGTTCTTTTCGGCGTTGGCTTTGGCGGTAGCGATGCCGGTTGCGCCATAGTAGGGATACTGTCCAGCAGTGCGGTCGCGCTTTGTTATTGGCTTACGCTGGCTGTCGAGAATGTCGCACAATCCACCAAGCGGTTCTCTTTTCCACCCGTCCTTCATGTTAATCACACCGAGTCTCCCTTTCATAAAACACCACCCCCACCCGCCGGCCTTGAGCATTTTGATGAAGTGCTGCAGGAACAGGAAGGCCGTTGGCGGTGCGGATCGGAAAATTCTGCTGGACTTCCTTGCGCTCCTTGCCGCCGAATGGCGGATTGGTCAGCACCAAGTCGAAGCGGTCCGCGTCCTGGATGTCGGCCAGGTTCTCGGCCAGCGTGTTGGTGTGGGGGATGTTCGGCGTTTCGATGCCGTGCAGGATCAGGTTCATGATCGCGATGAAGTAAGCCAACGACATCTTTTCCTTGCCGTAGAAGGTGCGCGCCCCCGGACCATCACGCATTCTCGAGATTGTAGAGCAAGCACCTGGCTTCTTTCAGGTCGGCCGTGTCAAACCCTTCGGTGAACCACTCATGGATCGGGGCCAGGAGTTCGAGGGCTGCGGCTCGCTTACCTTGTCCTGGCCAGAGGCGAGCCAAATTGGTCCCGGCCCGCAACTCCCACGATTTGGCGCACTGTTGCCGGGCAATCGCGAGGGCACGCAGGAAATCCGCTTCCGCCTTTTCGTTTATGGGCCCGGCGATCAAGCCTGTAACCGGTTCTTGCGCTTGGGCATTTGATTTCTGCGTTCCGTCCGTAAGCGTGAGAATTCCCCGGAGCCGGTACAATTCCGCCTCATGCTGGTGCTCGCCGTTCCTTTCGACTTCATCCAATGCCTGATCCAGGAAGGGCAGACCCTCATCCGAGCGTCCAGCTTTCTGGCACGCCGCGGACAGCAGGGTAAGGAAATACGGGTGCCAGTTGGTTGCTCCTGTCGCCTGATAGGTCGCCAATCCCTCCCGGATCAGCGCGATCCCCGCTTCCGGTTCTGCTCGGTCCGCCGAGGCCCAGCCGCGTGCGATCGTTCCGGCTCCCAGGAATAACCGGAAGCCTTGTTCGTGACTCAGGGCGACCACTGCTTCCGCGTGCTCGAGTGTCAGGGAGCTTTCGCGCCGGTACTGATGCAGGATGGCCGCGAACAATCTGGCCCAGGCCAAACTCAATGGATGGTCAAAGGCTTCGGCAAGCCGCAATGACTCCCGCACTCGGGCTAGCGCCTGGTCGGGATAGCCCAGAGCCCACAGGGCAAGCGCGTTGTATCCACAACTCACGGTGCCCGGATCGTCTCCGTAGAGCGAGGCCAGGGCATGGTGTTGGCGTGCATCGTAGAGCAGCAAATCCTCGTCAAAATGTGAACTGGCTCTCCGAAAATCCCCCATGCCCGAGGAAATGATGCCACGACTGACGTGAGCCAGCAGTTGGACCGGCGTCGCATCGATTCTTTGCGCCAGAAGCAAATGTTGATCGGCCAGATCGTCGGCCTTTTGCAAATCGCCGCGCGCCATATACAGGCGGCGCAATGCATACAGCACAGGGGATAGCTCGGGAACCGGTTCGGCGTTCCTGCACAACTCCCGAGCGCGCACCAAGGCTTGTTCAACTTCCAAAGATCCATAGCCCCTGGACGCACCGAGGGAAGCGACCAGGGTAATTTGAAAGGTCAATTTCTGCTGACTGCGCTCCGGGGAGTTGGGCAGTTTCAGAAGGAGCGCGACGGCCTGATTCAGATAATCGATCGCGTCGGCATAAGCGGAGCGCTGCGCCGCTTGCTGGCCGGCCAGACCCAGATACATGACCGCCTTCTCGGTATCCTCGCCGTGGCTGTAGTGGTGGGCCAGTTCACCGTAATGCTCGTCGAGATTCTCGCTGTAGAGCGTTTCGAGCGCTCGCGCCGTTTTTTCGTGCAGAACTTTTCGCTGTTTCTGGAGTACGCTCCCGTAGGCCAATTCCTGAGTCAGCGTATGCTTGAAGTGATACCAGACCTCCGGGAACGCGGGTTGCTCGTATAGAAACTCTTTCGCCTGAAGCGATGACAGGACACGCCGCAGGATGTCTTCGGGCTGCGGGATGACCTGTTTCACGAGACCGAATGGAAACCGCCGGCCGATCACGGCGAGCTGTTGAAGCAGCTCTTTTTCTTCCATCCGCAAGCGGTCAATTCTCGCTGCCAGCACGCCTTGTACGGTCGGCGAAATATGCAGATCCAAAGGGGCGGCCAGCAGCCGGAAGCGACCGCGCTCACCGGCGAGCACGCCTTCCTCGGACAGGGTTTGGACCATTTCTTCCAGAAAGAACGGGGTTCCTTCGGTCTTTTCCAGCAAGATCGGTCTGAGCGGAGCCAGGCTCTCACCGGTGCCGAGCAAACAGGTGAGAAATTCTTCGGACTCCTTTTTGTCCAGCGGACCCAAGCGAATTTGCGTAAAACTTGTTCGATTCCCCCAGTCATGCCGATATTCCGGTCGATAATTGACCAACACCAGGATGTTGGCCGAAGTGAGCCCCTCACTGAGCAATTCGAGAAAGCTCCGGGTTCCGTGGTCGAGCCAATGCAGGTCTTCAAAAATAAGCAGGAGTGGTTGGTTGAGACTCTCGCGCAGGAACAACCGATTCAGCGCTTCAAATTTGCGCCGCCTGCGTATTTGCGGGTCCATCTGCCGGAGCGATGAAGTCGCGGACTCGACGCCCAGCATCCAGAAAATGTACGGGATGATTTCCTCCAAGTTGCGATCCAATATAATGATTTTTCTTGTTATTTTCGCCTTGCGCGTGCGTTCGTCATCCGCTCGGTCCAGGTGGAAATAGTCCTTCAGCATCTCGATCAGCGGCAGGTAGGGAAATGCCTTTCCGTGAGAAACCGAGAAAGCTTCGAGCACCCGGCATCCGCGCTGCGCCGTGAGTTTGAATTCATGGAACACGCGCGATTTCCCGAGGCCGGGTTCACCCACCATGCCCACGACTTGACCTCGACCAATTTTTGCCTGGGCCAAGGCCCTCCGGATACGGGATAATTCGCTTTTGCGGCCGACGAAACGAGTCAGCCTACGCCGCGCGACGAATTGCAGGCGAGTGCGCAGCGGCCCGGTCCCGACGACCTCGTAAATGTTCAGCACTTCTCCGTACCCTTCAATTTCCATAGTCCCCAATGCCTTCAGGTCAAAATAACCTTCCGTTAATTTCCGGGTAAATTCGCCTACCACGATCGAGCCCGGCGCGGCTCTCTGCTCCATTCGAGCGGCCAGGCTGGTGGAATAACCCACGAGGATGTAGTCGGTGTGTAAATCCTCTTTGCGAATCGATCGAACGACGACTTCACCGGTATTGATGCCCACGCGCATTTGTAAGGCGCGGGCACCTTCGAGCCGGGATTGATCACTCTGGCGCCGGATCTCTTCCTGCATCTCAAGCGCCGCATACAGGGCCCGCGGCGGGTGGTCCTCGTGCGCGATCGGCGCGCCAAACATCGCGAACACGCCGTCGCCGAGTACCTGGGCTACGTAACCGTCATAGCGGTGTACCGCGTCCATCATGAGTTGCAGGACCGAATCGATGATCGCGCGGGCGTCTTCCGGGTCGAGCCCTTTGATCAGCGCGGTCGACCCCTTCAGATCGGCGAACAGCGCGGTAATGGTTTTCCGTTCCCCGTCCACTGCCCCGCGAGCTTTCATGGCTGCTTGTTCGGTCAGGATACGCTCGGCCAAATCGGTTGGTGTGAAGCTCGCGCGGGATTGAGCTTCAGTTTCGACCGAAGCGCCCGCAGTGGAAAGGGTTAATCGAGTCCCGGCAGTCCAGATCAGAACTTTTTCGTCTTCATCTCGAGCGACTCGCTGGGCATGGATGAGTTCTTCTTTGAGATCTTCAAGCGCTTCCTCATCGAGGCTGAATTCTCGCTTGAGCGTTCGGTACGAAATCCGTTCCTGGTTCCTGAGGAGTCTGGTCACCTGGTCTACGACCTCGACAAACGACATAAAGACCTCCGGTGGTTTACATTTCCGAACTTCGACCGACCGGGGTGCTCCCTGCTTGTACGGTTATCAAACTATCGAAGTTCGTCACGATTTCCTGACCTCGCGTCCGGAATGCACTGTTAACCACGGAATTGCGGGTTTCACCAGTCGAACACAGCCTTGTAAAATAGCCAATAGGGATCAATATCGAATGCCATCATGATTTATTTCCAGCGGGAGCCAGCAGCTCCCGGAGCCTGCCACTGGAATGAGTATGTTACCAGGTACCACGGCCTGGTGGAAATAAGGTTCCGCCAAGTTTTCCGTAGCGTAGGTTAGCGGAATGGACGATTTGGCAGGGGTTTAGATAATGCCGGGAGGAGACTGAGCAGGATGGGTTATTCTCGATTTCCGGATTGGAATTTATCGGCATCCCGAGGGGATCGAAGGTTATTTTTTCTTCCGATCACGAATCGAACGGGTTTGATCGTGTGATATGCCGACTTTCGAAGCCAGTCCGGGATTTCCCAGGTATAGGTGAAGATGCCGCCCCGGGGGTACACGGTCGCCTTTTTTGAAAGCCGTGACGCCTATTTCGCTCCAGAGCAGGGCCTCGGATCCGACCGGCTGCATCGGGCCTGGTAAAAACCACGGGGCCGTTCCCGTTTCGATCGAAGAACGGTCGATACGATAGGGACGCAGACTATGCGTCCGAACTTCCAGTGGAACGGGCTCCTGGAACGGAGTGGGCAGCGTGATCGGTCCCCCGAACGGCAGGTTGACCTCGAGCATTTTGGTCATGACCCGGTTTCGTCGATCGTTGTTGCGGAAATGGACGACGACTCGATCCCCGATATTGCATTCAATCGCAGGTCCGGAGACACCGCCCGGAAGATCCCGATTGGACGGCTTCGTTTCGTAGAATGTCCCTGAATTGATTTCAGGCTCGTCGGCTACGGTCCAGACATCGCGCCGGTCTTCCCGTTGCGGAGGTCTGTAACGGCGCAGCATGAGTGCGTCCTCTATTCTCCATTGACCATCGTCCGCTTTACGTTCATGGGTGGGGTTTAATGAGTTCATTTCCAAATGGCTTTGAACCATTGGAAATGTTAGGAACCGGGAAATGACATTTGCCGGTTCCGCCAACGTTTGGGCTTCGCGAATCGAGCGGTTTTTTTCGACGGTGAATTCAACCAGCATGATTTTGAGTACTACAGTGCGATTTGAGTCACCATTTTGACAAATAATAATGCACTTTATTTTAATTTTAGATCGCTCATAGGCTTGGTGGGAATGGTGAATGACCGCTCGGAAAACCGGCCCAAAGTCTGGCTTACACAGTGATTAGTCAGCGCAGACTGCCAGCATCCGAAATCGCAGGCATGCGGCCCCGCTGCCTGGTTCACGACTGAACTCGGGCCGGGCGGAAGCCGATGCCGTCGAAGCGGGGGCCCGGGTGGAACCAGTAGCGGCAAGCGCAGCGCACGTAGCGCGCCATGAGACCCCAGGAACTGCCGCGCCGGACACGGTCCGCGCCGGTCGGCGTTATTCCTTCCGGATCGACAACACTTCCCTGCGCGTAATCCCTGGGTACATCCGAGCACCATTCCCAGACATTTCCCAACATATCGAAAACTCCCCAGGCATTGGGTCGTTTTTTCTTTACCGGGTGAGTACCGGACGGATCATCCGGATATTGCCGTTCGGACAGCCATTGTGATGCTTCCAGTCCGTTTTCCAGATCGAATCCTCTTCCACTGTTACCGCCGTACCACGCGATCGGATCGAGTCCGGGCACGTTCGCGTCCCCGAGAATTTCGATCGGTCCAGCATAAGTCGCTTGATCGGTGCCGGCCCGGCATGCGTACTCCCATTGGGCTTCGGTTGGCAGAATCAGATTTAACCCCGGCAAACGGGAATTGATTTTGTTTAAAAAACCCTGACAATCCTCCCAGCTTACACTTTCAACCGGCCGATCCGGACTTTTAAAATAACTCGGATTTTCACCCATCACGGCTTGCCATAAAGCCTGGGTGCAGGGTGTATCGAACATCCAATAACCCCGGATCAGAATGACTTCGTGGCGCGGGCCTTCGTCATCGTAGCGTCCGGGCTCATCTTGCGGCGAGCCCATGGTGAATCGTCCGGGCGCGATCCAGCGCATCCGTTGGGTGACTTCATCGACGGTAAACGCCACCCAGACGCCGAATTGATCCTCTCCCCAGCCGCTCGCCCAATCCGGAGGCATCCCGTTGTTAAGGGGGTGCCATCGGGTATCGATGATTTTTGTGACCGGTTCGTGTTTTTCCGTCTCCGTGTTCCTTGGCGACTCATTGCGTTCAACTTCTTCGATGGCCGGTTCGGTGGATAACGCCAGGCGCCGCTCGGATAAAAATTGTTCGAGTTGATCGATAATCCCTTCCAGTCTTTCGTCAGAGTGGTCTCCCGTCCAATCCATCAAGTCCGCGTAATGGAACTCCCCGAATCCGTAGGGCACGCCGCCATCATCCAGACAAATCGGAAAATAAGAACCCAAACCTTTAGCAATGCTGGCCTCTTCGCGGACATACGCCCGCTTCGGATCGTGGGCCGCGCGGGACCAAAGCACGCAAACCACGGATGCTTGTTTCAAAGCCTCGACCAGAGTATCGCGCCACGGCTGCCCGGGTCGCCTGTTTTCGACATCCAGGAACACCCGGTAATTACGGGCATTCAGAAGATTTTTGAGGCCCTGCGCCTGAAGCCGGTTTTCACGAGCGTAACTGATGAAAATGTCAATGGGCTCAGCCATACGGCAGCAATTCTAAATGCGAAAAATAATATCCTCGTAGGTTGCGGTTGAGCGGTAGCGAAACCCAACTTTTCCGTTCCATTGTGGGCTGAGGTGTTGGGTTTCGTTCCTCAACCCAACCTACAACTGCCGCACCCGGGCCGCCGCGCATCCGCGCGGCTTGCACCGGGCGCGGGCTTTTCTTTCTACGCCGGGCTCACGACTGAACTCGGGCCGGGCGGAAGCCGAAGTCGTCGCGGACGTCCGGGCGGTACCGGAGGCGGGAAGCGCAACGCACAAAGCGCGCCTCGGCGTGCCAGGAACCGCCGCGCAGGACACGCTCCGCGCCGGCCTCGATCGAACAAGGGATCTTTGACTTCCTGATCGGGATACTCCCTCCGGCCGTCCAAGCACCATTCCCAAACGTTTCCGAGCATGTCGTACAGTCCCCAGGGATTCGGGGACTTCTGCGAGACCGGATGGGTGCCGGCTTTTTCGAACGCGTATTGTTTTTCCGGCCAATCCGATGCATCGTGCCCGTTGTCGAGGTCAAACGACTTTCCGCTGTTGCCACCATACCAGGCGATCGGATCGAGTGCCGGCGCGTTGTTTTGTCCCAGCAACGCAAAATCACCTTGATAGATCGCGCCTGTCGTCCCGGCCCTGCACGCATATTCCCATTGCGCCTCGCTTGGCAGCGTCAGATCCAGACCCGGCAGAAGCCGGTTGATCCCCTCGAAAAATTGCTGGCAATCGTTCCAAGTCACCTGCTCGACCGGCCGGTCCGGGCTTTGAAAATGACTGGGATTCCACCCCATTGCCGCAATCCACAGCGCCTGGGTGCACTGGGTGTCGAACAGCCAAAATCCACTCGAAATCACAACGTCGTGCTGTGGACCCTCGTTTTCGTGCCTTCCCGGTTCGTCCTCGGACGAACCCATGCGAAACCGGCCCGGCAGAATCCAGCGCATTCTCTGCCGAACTGGTCCGCTTTTGGAAGACTCGATCACGAACTCGACCCAGGCCCCGAATTCGTCCCATCCCCAGCGATCGGCCCAATCCGGCTGCCGCGCGCCGATCCAGAATCCGGCTCCGGCTTCCAGCGGAGTGACCCGGATCCGGCCGCTGCGGCTGCCGATCGTCGCAAGCGGGCTGCCTATGACGCAGACCGAACAATCCGATTTCAGCCGAAATTCGAGCCGGTCCGCGCGATGGACAATATCGAAACGCCGTAAAACTTCGTCCCCGGCCGTGTGTTCGGGCGAAACCCGATCGGCGTACGCAAAATCGGGTTCGTCCTTATGCAAGGTCCAGGTCAGGCGCTGCAAATCGGGCCCGGCTTCCGGATCCCGCCAGGCGCTTTCGGGCAGGCGTTGTTCGCAGCGCCGGTACCAGCCCAGCGCACCGCGGGGCTCAGCAGGCCTAAAAGCCGCTGGACCGCGACATCGCGCTCCGATCTGTCCCGAGCCGCATGACCGCGCGGACGCTCCCAGGGAAGCAGGATGAAATGGGGCCGCAGGCTGCCCTGATCCGGCAAAGGCCAGGCGGGCAACAGGCCAACCGGACGGCAGCCGGCCGCGCGCCATTGTGCGCCCAGGCCGCGCCACAAACGAAGATCATCCCGATCACGCGACAGGCAGCCAAGATCGCCGAGCACCAGGATCAGTGTGCCCGGAGCAGGGAGTCTCCGCGCCCGGTTTTCCGCTTTGCCCAGCATTTCCGGCGCATCGCTGCCTTCCTGAAAAACCGACAGCTCCACGCCCTCGGGGGGTAGTAAACGGACCAGTGCGGCCAATACGCGTTCCTGATCCTGCCAATACGGTATCAGGCGCGTGCTGCGGTCCAGAATAACCCGTACACAAGGCCCCCATCCGGGATAGCGGCGGCGCGGTAAACGCCGGAGCATCCGGCCCTGACCGAGGCGCCGGACCAGTTCTTCGGTATCGAGTTCGCGGCTTTCCCGGGCCTCGCTCAGAGCACTGCGCAAACGTGGCTGCAATTCCCGCCAGGGTGCGAGGTCCCTAGCGTATGGCGGCGGAAATTCCGGCCAGGTCTCCTCGTCATCTTCCGCGGTGGTTGGTTCCGGTTCACCGCTCTCACCCAGCACCTGGTATTCCTCCAGACGCCAGAAGTACACGGGTTCGACACGCCCCGGTTCCAACTGGTAGTGCAGCGCTTGAGAGGAAGCGATTGTTTGAAGGCCTCCGGTCTCCGGCAGTCCTTCCTTTGAAGTATCGCGGGGTTTCGGCCGGTCGGTTTCTTCCAGATCGAGCAATTCGCTCATGACACCGATCAGGCGCGGGTCTCCGGTCGCGAGTGCTGCGGCCAGATCCGCGAGGCCCCGGGCGCTGCGCGGGGATCGTCTAAGATCGTTTGGCATCGGCTGCGCCGGATTGCGGGTGTTTTCGAACCGTATAACGCGCGATTTCGGAAAGTAATTCGAGTTGCCGTTCCGGTGTATTGCCCAGGTTGATCACCGCGCGCAGCAGATCGAGATATTCGGCCTGCCCCGGCAGCGGCAGGCGGTGCAAACGCTGCGATTCGATCCGGTAGTCGATCAGCAGATTGGCCGCTTCGGTCAACACGTTATCCATCGCCGCCTGGAAATGTGCACGACCGCGTTCTACGAGTAAATTCCGAAAAGCTTCGGATTCTTCGGGCAGTCCCGGCAATTCCAGGTGCAACACGAGGCAACGGCGCACGAAGGCATCCGGCAGCGCGCGTTCCTCGTTGGTGGTAATCAGGACCAGCGGCGCAATTCCCTTGACCATAACCGGCGAATCGCATCCTTGCGGGCTAAAGGTACCCGCACCGAGCGCTTCGAGCAATCCATTCGGTACATCGCTCTCGGCCTTGTCGATTTCATCGATCAGCACCAGGCAGCCGTTTTTGGATCTTCCGCCGTCGAATTGCGGCGGCTTGGATATATTCGGATTGCTGTCGCTGGCGCGCGCGGTTCCAATTCCGCGAAGCGCTTACCATATAGTCGTCCCAGGCGCGACGAAGCTTGTCGGCGTTGGCCGGCCCGAATTGGTTGATCAAGTGTTTATGCCAGGCCTCTCGAAAGGCCTTCCCGTCCGCGTCAAATCCACTCTCGGGCGGCAAGGGGAGACTGTAAATGCCTTCGGGAAAGCGCTCCCGATCGCTCCGGAATCGGGTTTGGCGCCGGTCAGCCCCGGCCATGATGACTTCGGCGACCGTCCGGATGCCGGCCGGAAGCTCCAGCAAAGCCGCGTCGATGTCGTACTTGCGGCTGCGAACCGCCTCAATCACGCCATGATCGTAGACCGCAGGCAGGACTAACTGGACCAGATCGGCGACCACTCGCGCATCGCCGGGCGATTTTCTTCTGGACAGACTGGCGTGTGCGTGTTTGCAGCGCTTGATGACCTCCGGCACATCCAGATCGAGGAGCCGGCGCGCGGATTCCCGGGCCAGGATTGATAGATCAACACCAGCCCGATTCAAAGGCGGATTCAGGCCTTTGATCACCGCTTCGATCGCCGTTTCCGACTCTTCGAGAATTTGCGCGATCCGCTCTTCGAAGTCCCGGCGCCGGTTAATTTGGTCGTCATAACCGACTGCCTTGCTGAACTTCGGATCTTCCAGCAGTTTCCAGGCCGGTGTGGCGCACAGGCGCTGGGCGCGGAAGTTCGCGGGACAAACGACAATCACGCCGATTATCCGTCCCTGGACAAATACCGGACTGCCCGAGATGCCCTGCCAGCTTTCCTCGACATCCGGAGGAAATTCCGTGCCCAATTCGAACTGAGTATCTTGATCGCGCGCCGAATGGACCTTGCCCAGCACATTGACCAGACGCGGTTTGCCGTGTTTGTCGTCGCCTGCCGCAGTCGCGAAGCCGGCGCCTACCCAGTCCCAATTATCCTGCGGACGGCCAGCGGAAAGAAAACCGAAAACTTCTCCGGAAACGGATTGCGGAAAGTCACATTTCAATAAAGCGACATCCAATGTTGCATCACTCTCCCAGACAAGATCACGGGCACATTTACACCACTCGCCTCCCTTGATTTTTGCTGGCCAGCACTTCTACTTCGATCTCGACATCTTCCACCAGAAATTTCAGTGCCTCTTCCGCGCCCGCAACTTTGGCTTCCATCAGCTCGGATCTGAGATCCTGGATCATTTCTTTCAAGCGGATTTTGCTCATTGCTCCTCCCGTAACCCATTAGCACCTAAGAAGTTAAGTGACATTTTAGGATTTCATCTGCGCTCGTCAATCGTAAACCTCCTTACGATGACCAACAGCGAGAACGAGCACGATGAACCGCTCATCCTCGATGCGGCAAATAATCCTGTGGTCGCCGACACGATAAGGCCACAAGCCTGCTTGGTTGGCTGTGAGAGGTTTTCCGAAACGGCGCGGGTCTTCGGCGGCAGCGATGGGTTCACGAACGTAGGTATTACACGCTGCTGCTCGGTATGACCCAAGCGCCGCAATTCTCGGCGAGCCGCATCTTCCGACTCAACCTTCCACAAGGTCCTTGCCATCCTCTATTTCTTCCATCGTCCAGCGTCGGCCAGGATTCTCAAGGCGCTCAATGGCTACATAGGTATCCTCCATATCCTCGAGATACCGAAGAATCGCTTCACGTGCGTAGTAGGTCTTGCTCCTGCCAGTTCGCTTTGCCAGAACCTCAAGGCGATGGTTGATGTCCGAAGGCAGCCGAATCGCAATCATCGATTTCATAAATCACCTCCTTAAAAGTTGATATACAAGTATAGCATATCGGAATTCGAATCCCTTGGCCAAGGGAGCCGCCAATTACTCGCTCGAGTCGGGCCGCTTGGAATGGTTCTTGCCTGCGGCTATTCCGTGAAAATCGCCTGGCGTATCCATATCAACAGATGCCTGGGGACAGGAGATCCACCGGACCTCGGAGGCATGTTTTCTTAACAGCAGCTTTGCGCCCGCATCGCCCGTAAGTTGCCGCAGTTCGCTAATGTATCTGCGGGGAAACAGCGCAGGGACGCCGAGGCTATTGTCGTACTCGCTGGCGACTATTGCGTGGTGTCGCCGAAACGCTTCAATGATCTGCTCGAGATGTTCCGTGCCGATTTTGATTTGATCCGCGAGCATCACCAGCACCGCGTCGTATTTCGGCGAACAGGCACTGATCCGGCCGACTCCTATCCGCACGGAACTGCCGATGCCTTCCGGCCACTGGCGGTTGTCGATAATTTCGACGTCGAGGTCGGCAATGGCTTCAACGATCGGGGGCCGGTTGGCGCCCACCACGACGAATACGCGATCGCAGCCGGACTTCAGTGCGGTCAAGGCGGCGCGACGCACCAGTGGAACGCCATCGATTTTCACCAATTGCTTGGAGCGGCCGAGGCGCGAGGACGCGCCGGCCGCGAGCAGCAATCCGGCGACGCGGAGACTCTCGTCAGACATGGATAGGTCCGGCTTTGCGTGTCAGCGGCGTTCCGTCGCAGCCCGCGAAACAGGCCTGGATCTCCGCCACGATCGAGAGTGCGATCTCTTCCGGGGTCTCCGCGCCGAGGTCCAGCCCCACCGGCCCCTTCAATTTCCGCAGCGGTTCGGGCTGCGGCACGCAGCCATCGTGCGTGAGGCTGTCGAGCAGGCGTTCCAGCCGCGTCTTGGGACCGAGCACGCCGCAATAAGCCACTTTCGACTCCAGAAAGCCCTGCAGTAGTTCCCTGTCATTCAGAAAATGATGAGTCATAATCACTACCGCGGTACGCCGGTCGGTCCGCGCGGTGCGCGCGATTTCCGCGACGGGTGTAACCGACACCGAATTCGCGCCCGGAAATCGCTCACGGCGGGCAAAGGTTTCCCGGTGATCGAAGACCTCGACGCACCAGCCGAGGCTCGCGGCGATCGCCACCAAGGGCACCGCATCCGGTCCGGCGCCGGCGACAACCAGGCGGAGCGGCGGGTCGATGGCTTCGACGAGGATCTCCATACTGTCAGAAGCGATGACCCTGGGTTTGGGGCTTGCCGCGATTTCGTCTGCGTGGACAGAGAGGTCAAGCGAAGTGTCCCAGTTGGCCGATTGCCAGGCCTTGCCATCGGTTTCCAGCATGTATCGGGAGGCGAGGCGCAAGGGATTCTCACATTGGATCACGGTAGCCAGCAAACCCGGAATCCTTTCATTCAAACAACGGGCGATGAAATCCAGCGGTCCTGAATTTTCGGCGCCGACTGCTTCGAGGAGTACATCGACCCGACCATTACAACCGAGACCGAGTCCCCAGACGATGTCGTCGTTCGAGGTGCTATCGTAGCCGATCAAGTGTGGCTGGCCGGTATCGCGGACCTTCTCGGCCTGCAACAGCAGATCGGTTTCCAGACAGCCGCCGCCAATCAGACCGATGATTTCGCCGCCGGCCATAAACAAGGCCCGGGCTCCGGGGCGGCGATAGGTGGAACCCCGCACCCGCACCACGCTCGCGAGTATGCAGGTCTCCTCGTGTCGTTTGGCGCGCTCGAATGCACGGATGATGTCGCGGGTTTCTTTCATGCGTGGATTGCCGTCCGCTGTTTGTCAGACCCGGAAAGCGGCCGCGATGCGATCCCGCGGCGGAGCCTTTGTTCGGCTTGACGCGTGATCAGGCCGACAATTGCAGGGGCAGCCGGTAAAACCGGCGGCTCGTGGCCGCATGCAGCGCGTTGGCCACGGCGGGTGCGATCACCGGGGTGCCGGGCTCGCCAACCCCGGTCGGTGGCTGGGTCGACGGTACGATATACACTTCGATTTCGGGCATCTGGTCGATTCGCAGCACCGGGTAGTCATGGAAGTTAGACTGCTTCACACGGCCCTCCTCCAGGGTGATCTCGCTGAGCAATACCGGTGACAGACCGTATCCGATCCCGCCTTCCATCTGCGCGCGGATGATGTCCGGATTGACCGGTACGCCGCAGTCGACGGCGCAGACCACCCGATCGACGGTGAAAGAATCATCGTCCTTCACCGTCACTTCGGCGACCTGAGCCACATAGGTATTGAAGGACTCGTGCACCGCAACGCCGCGGCCCCTGCCCTTCGGAAGCGGCGAAGCCCAGCCCGCCTTCTCGGCCGCGAGCGAGAGGACCTGACTGTGACGCGGATGGCCCTTCAACATTCCGAGGCGGAACTCCACGGGATCCTTGCCAGCGGCCTTAGCCAATTCATCGATGAAGGTTTCGGTGGAAAACGCGGTATGGGTGGAACCCACCGAACGCCACCATTGCACGGGCACGCCAATCACCGGCGAATGCAAATCCACGGTGATGTTCGCGATCGCATAGGGGAGATTCGCGGCGCCCTCCACAGACGTCGCATCCACGCCGTTCTTAACCATGCCGGACTCGAATGCGGTGCCCCGCATGATCGACTGGCCCACGATCCGATGCTGCCAGGCGATCGGCTGCCCTTCCGCGTCCAGGCCCGCGGTCAGACGATGATAATACAGGGGACGGAAGTAACCGGCTTGCATGTCGTCCTCACGGGTCCACACCAGCTTGACCGGCGTGCCCTTGCCGATTCGCCGGGCGATGCTCGCCGCTTCCACGACGTAATCCGAATGCGGATTCGCTCGCCGGCCGAAGCTGCCACCCGCGTACAGCATGTTGATCTTGACCAGCTCCGGTTTGAGCCCGAGGAGCGATGCGACGGCCGATTGATCCCCGCTTTGCAGTTGAGCGCCATTCCAGATTTCGCAGCCCTGGTTGGTGATTTGAACCACGCAATTCATCGGCTCCATGGTCGCGTGAGCCAGAAACGGGAATTCGTATGCCGCTTCGAGCACCTTGGCTGCCTTGCCGAGCGCCATTCCGGTATCGCCAACCTGGCGGGCGATGGTTCCGGGTTTCGCGGCGAGTTCTTTGTAACGGGTCATGATCTCAGACGAGCCGAGCCTGAAGGACTGGCTTTCGTCCCATTCGACGATCAGCGCGTCGCGCCCCTTCCTGGCGCTCCAGAAATCCCTGGCGACCACCGCCACACCGTTCGGAATTTCGACCACGGCCACGATACCGTCGAGAGCCCTGGCCTTGCTCGCGTCAAATGACCGGACTTTCGCGCCGAAGCGCGGCGGGTGGGCCACCACCGCCGTCAGCAATCCCGGCAGTTTAACGTCCAGCGTGAACACGGCGCTTCCGTCCGTCTTGCCGTTATCCTTGCGCGGTACGGTCTTACCGATGTAGACAAAATCTTTCGGGTCTTTCAAGCGCACATCCTGCGGTACCGGCTGACCGGCGGCCTGAACCGCGAGATCGCCGAAGGTGGCCTGGTGGCCGGACGCGGCATGGGCGACCACACCCTTGCTCACGCTGATCTCCGAAACCGGCACCCGCCACCGCTCGGCGGCAGCCGACACCAGCATTTGCCGGGCGGCCGCTCCCGCTCTGCGCATCTGCTCGAAGGAATTGGCGATCGCCGTGCTGCCACCGGTGCCCTGAGTTTTGCCCCACAGCAGGTTATTGTAACGACTCGCATCGGCAGGTGCGCCTTCCGGACGGACCTGCGACCAGCCGGCATCCAGTTCATCGGCCACGAGCGTCGCGAGACCGGTGTAGGTTCCCTGGCCCATCTCCAGATGTTTAATAATGACAGTAACCGTGTTGTCGGTGCCGATGCGTATGAAGGCATTGGGCTCGAAGCCCGCCTCGCCGATCTTCGCGGCGGTCTTACCGGGACCGGATTGCTCCAACGAAAAAACCGGCGGCAGATAAACCCCGAGCGTTAGCCCCGCGCCGAGCGTAGCGGAGGACTTCAGAAACTCGCGGCGACTTGCGTTGACCAGGCTCGCTTGCGTCATACCGGCATCCTCCTAGCCGAGCGCCGTCGCCGCTTCCTTGATCGCGGCGCGGATCCGGAAATAAGTGGAACAGCGGCAGATATTGCCAGACATCGCGGCATTGATGTCGTCACTGCTCGGACTCGGATTGCCCGAGAGTAAAGCAGCCGCCGACATGATTTGCCCGGATTGGCAGTAGCCGCACTGAACCACGCCAAGCTTTTCCCACGCGGCGCACACTGCCGCGCCTTCCCTGGAATTCAGGCCTTCAATCGTGGTCACGGCCTTGCCCGCGACCGTCGAAACGGGCCTTACGCACGAACGGGTCGCTTGGCCGTCGACATGAACCGTGCACGCACCGCATAACGACATCCCGCAGCCGAACTTGGTGCCGGTCAAGCCCAGGTGGTCGCGCAGCGCCCACAGCAGCGGCGTATCGGCAGGAAGATCCAATTCGCGTTTTTCACCGTTTATTTGGATACTGATCGGCATATTTCCCTCCTTTTACGTATCGGCCTGAACGAACTTTGAAACCGGGCCGATTCTGCAAAGCGGAACCGGCCCGCCCCTTACGTCGGTTGCAGGGTATAGCCGCGCAGCAGGTCGGCGAATTCTTGCAATACCTGGATGCCTGAATTTTCCGCCTCGGCACACCAATTCTCGAGGAACTCCACTCGCTTGGCTCCATCACTGGCGGCCCGGGTCCATAATTCCTTGAGCCGCGCCTTGAAACGATAGACTGTCTCGAGGGTCTGGCTGTGCTGCAACGCATCGCTCAGGAGCGCGAGCCCGCGCGCATCCGGCAAGAGGTATTCGCGCGTCATCAGTTTGCGGACCTGACGCAAGGGCTTGCGCCGAACACCCGGAACGCGGCCTTCGGCCCGGACGACCGGGTGGATGACCTGCCGGCCATAAAGTGTAAGGATATGGTAACGATCGCGCAGGACGGCCCGGAGCGTCTGGAGGTCCACCACCCGTTTACCACGGGCGATATGCACTTTGGGCGCGACCCGTCGAATCCGCGCCAAACCAAGCAGAGCCAATGTCTTGATGTACAGCCAGCCGATATCGAATTCCCACCATTTATTCGAGAGCCTGGCCGAATGCGGATAAGCATGGTGATTGTTGTGCAACTCTTCACCGCCGATCCAAATACCGAGCGGAGATAAATTGCGCGAAGCATCCGTGGTTTCGAAGTTGCGGTAACCGCAAAAATGACCGAGTCCGTTCACCACTCCGGCCGCCCAGAACGGGATCCATGCCATTTGCACGGCGAAGATAATTAAACCCGCAGCGCCGAACAGCAAGCCATCGAGTGCGGCCATGATGGCGATACCCAGGAACGAGAAACGGCTATACACGTTGCGCTCGATCCAGTCGTCGGGCGTGCCGTGGCCATAATGCTCGAGAGTTTTCTTATCACGCTTCGCGGCAAAATACAGTCCCGCGCCGCCGAACAGGACCTTCCAGATTCCCTGAATCTGGGGACTGTGAGGATCATCCACGGATTCACACTTCGCATGATGCTTACGGTGCACCGCCACCCATTCCTTGGTGACCAGACCCGTGGTCAACCACAGCCAGAAGCGAAAAAAGTGACTCGCGAAGGGATGCAGGGTCAGCGCGTTATGCGTCTGACAGCGGTGTAGAAAAATGGTGACACTGGCGATAGTGACTTGGGCGAACAGCAACGTAACGACGATATAAGTCCAAATATAAGTCCAAAGCGGTAAATTCGACAGGCTTTCTAGCATGATGGATTGTCTCGACGGCCAAGGCGTTTAGAGAAGAGTCCCACGGATGCACCGCGGGACTCGATTGAGTACTTGAAAGAAGGTTCAGTTCTGAACGGCAACCCGGACCGCTTGCGGTCCTTTAGCGCCTCGCTCGATGTCGAAGCGGACCGATTGACCTTCGGCCAGGGACCGGAATCCGCTTCCACTGATCGCGGAAAAGTGAACGAAAACGTCGGCGCTACCGTCCGCCGGTGTGATAAAGCCGAAACCTTTGGACTCGTTAAACCATTTTACTGTACCTGAAACCATGTAAATTACCTTTAGAACTAAATGAATGGAGTTTCAATCGCAGATGATGGAAGGCAATTCACAGGAGATACCGAAGAGGGGTGGCTGCTGGAACGACCCAGACAACTAGCATTCTGCAACAATATAACCGATCAGGCCGGACAAATCGAAAGCTCCTTGACTGATCGGCGGGATTCAGCCTGCGACGCCCGCAGGCTGAATCTCTCCATAATATGGTCACTGATCGGAATTTTTCAAGTCTGGCGGCGAAAATTTTTTAAATCGATTGACATTCAAGACGACCGGTCATCTACTTTCCAGCAAAGTTCCATTGATGCCGAATCGCAGAAATTTACCGCTTGTTGAAAATATCAATTCAATCCAATCACTCATCACGAGGATCCACAATGACAAACCAAACAGGCAAAAACCCTACACCAATTGATACCGCTTGCAGAACCGCCCGTATTGCGGGCATTCTGCTGTTGGCGGGTTCTCTCGGCGTCAACCAGGCCATCGCAGACGAAACCTGTATGTCACCCTATATGGCGAAAATCGTCGGGCAGGAGGACTATGTCTATGTCTGGACTCTAGGCATGGTCGGTGTCGGTGACGAACAGGATAAACTCGTTACAGTGGACGTAAATCCCGATTCGCAAACCTACGGTCAAGTCGTTTCCACGCTTTCGGTCGGCGGACGCAACGAAGCGCATCATTCCGGTTTCACCGATGATCGTCAGTATCTGTGGGCGAGCGGTCTGGACACCAGTAAGATTTTTATTTTCGACGTCCATACAGAGACTTCTAAGCCCACTCTCTATAAAACCATCACCGATTTCGAGAAAAAGTCCGGTGGCGTGGTCGGGCCGCATACGAATTATGCGCTTCCCGGAACGATGCTGCTGACCGGCTTATCGAATAATAAGGATCATGGCGGCCGCACCGCGCTGGTCGAATATACGAACGGCGGAGATTACGTCGACACCTACTGGATTCCCACCGATTCTGATCTGCGCGGAGCGGTTAAAACCGGTAAGTATGCCGACGGCTATGACTATGATGTGCGGGTCCTTCCGCTGCGCAATATCATGCTCACTTCATCCTTTACCGGATGGTCGAACTATATGATGGATTTCGGCAAGATGCTGAATGATCCGGAAGCCATGAAGCGCTTCGGCAACAGCATGGTGCTCTGGAATCTGCATACCAAACAGCCGAAGAAAATTTTCGACGTCCCGGGAGCACCGCTCGAAATCCGTTGCGCCTTGAATCCCCAGCATAACTATTGTTTCACTTCGACCGCGCTGACCTCGAAAATCTGGCTGGTTTTCGAAGACGACAAGGGGGAATGGCAGGCACGCGACGTCGCCGACATCGGGGATCCCTCGAAAGTGCCGCTGCCGGTCGACATTTCGATCCAAAGCGATGACGCCTTGCTTTGGGTAAACACCTTCATGGACGGGACGACCCGGGCCTTCGACATCACGGATCCTTTCCATCCGAAACAGGTTTATGACAAGAAGATCGGCGCTCAAGTGAACATGGTTTCTTCGAGTTGGGACGGGAAACGCTTGTATTTCACCTCGTCATTGCTCGCGAACTGGGACAAGAAAGGAAAGGACAATGAGCAATTTTTCAAGTCGTTTCACTGGGACGGCAAACAGTTGACCGAAAAGTTCGCGATCGATTTTATCGACCAAAAATTGGGACGTCCTCATCAAATGAGATTCGGGGCGCGGTCGCTCTATACCAACCTTTACGATCGACCGGATTTCGTGAAACTGGCGTCGCGGGGAAGCGATTCAAGTCGCTGAACCGGCACTCCTCGAACGTTTCCAGCAATGCATTCCGGGGTTCCTGTGATGTGCAGCATTGCCAAATCCGGAACGCTTCAAGCGATGGCCTTCTGCCTGGTTGTCTGGCTTGGCATCGTCAAAACCGGTACAAGCGGCGACACAAATACCCTCGCACCCGGATACGGACCTCTAGCCTTTTCCGCTCCACGCCCCGGCAGTTATACATTGCCGCGGCTTGGCGCGGCCTCTAACGGCGAGGTTTTAGATAGCGAAGGATGGAAAATCAGCTTGCATAATCTGATGGGCGATAAGATCGTGCTGCTTGGTTTTATCTACACCACCTGCACCGACGTCAACGGCTGTCCGCTCGCGACCGCGGTTTTCCATCAGATTAAGAGCCTCTTGGGGAAACACCCCGAAGTGGCTCGACAGCTACGCTTGCTCACGCTGAGTTTCAATCCCTCGCACGACACGCCAGCCGTAATGAAAAAATATGGCGGCGGATTGACCCGCGGCGAATTCGATTGGCGGTTTCTGACTACGGCTTCGGATGGTGAACTGAATCCGATCCTCGAAAACTACCACCAGGCCGTGATTAAGGAATACGACGGACGGGGCCGTTTCACCGGGACCTTTTCGCATGTTTTAAGGGTGTTACTGATCGATCGGGACAAGCAGATTCGAAAGATTTACAGCGTTTCGTTCTTGCACGCGGAGCTTCTGATCAACGATATCAAAACTCTTCTGAGCCCTCCCGATGATTCGGGCGGATCGTCGGAAAGGGCCCCGGAAACACACGAAGTGCGCCCTCTATATAAACCAGGCGACTCCAAAACCCACTACGACACGAGCGAATACCGGACCCAATCGATCGCTTTGACCGATCGTCTCGGTAAGCGCGCCAATCTGATGCAGTTTGTCGAATCACCCCCGCTTGGCCTACCGGCCTTGGTTCTAGCCCCGCAAAACCCTATTACGTCCAAGAAAGTCGACCTCGGGCGCAAATTGTTTTTCGACCGGCGATTGTCCGCTAACAACACCTTCTCCTGCGCCATGTGCCATATTCCGGAGCAGGGCTTTACGAATAACGAGATGTCGACCCCCATCGGAGTCGAAGGGCGCAGCGTGCGCCGCAATGCGCCGACTTTATATAATGTGGGCTATGCCAGGGTTCTGTTTCATGACGGCCGGGAATCGACCCTCGAACAGCAGGTTTGGGGGCCGATGCTGGCCGGAAATGAGATGGCGAACCCCTCGATCGGTTTCGTGATCGATAAATTGAAAAGCGCCGAGGATTACCCGGAGTTATTCAAGGCCGCCTATGGAACGGGGCCTGATATGATCAATGTCGGAAACGCGATCGCGAGCTATCAAAGGACGCTCAATTCGGCGAACTCGCGATTCGATCGTTGGGTTTACGCTGGAATCGAGCAGGCGGTCAACGAATCGGCAAAGCGTGGTTTCGGTTTGTTTACCGGAAAGGCGCGATGCGCGGCCTGTCATCAGATCGGGAAGGACAACTCCCTGTTCAACGACAATCAATTTCATGATACCGGGATCGGCTTCCGGCGAATCCTGGAAAAAGGATCGGAAAAGCTGCGATTGCAGGTCGCTCCGGGAGTATTTCTGAATGTTGATGGTGCGGCGATCCGTTCGGTCGCCGCACCGGAACCCAATGACCTCGGACGTTATGAAATCACGGGATTGCCGCAAGACCGCTGGAAATATAAAACGCCCTCGTTACGCAATATCGCGTTGACCGCGCCCTATATGCACGACGGAAGCCTGTTATCGCTTAAAAGCGTGATTGAATTCTATAGTCAAGGCGGGCTTGCGCACGAGAATCTGGATCCTCTGATCAAACCCTTGTCGCTGACCGATAACGAAATCAACGATCTCGTCGCTTTTCTGGAATCATTGACCGGAGACAATATCGAAACCCTGGTTTCCGATGCTTTCGCGGCGGCTGTAGGTGTCGCCGAATGATGCGCGGAAATGGCGCATATCTCTCCAGAACAAAGCCTTCGACATCTTTGACAAAAACGGCCCGATCATTCGTCCGCTCGTTGCACTGGTCAATGCCGGCAACCGGGTATTCCTGATAACTGGAGCGATCCCTGAACTGCGGGCAAAAAAAAGCCCTTATCCAGGATAAGGGCTGAAGTAATGGCTACTTTTAAGGACGGAAAAGAAAAATCTGGCTATCAGGCCGCTTTGGTTTCCGGCATCGGAACAATTTTCGTTACACCCTGTACGTTGGATTCGATCCAGCCGAACAGATCGTCCCGGCTGCTGGTGGCCAATTCGACGGTGGATTGAGCGTATTTGATCAGATCTTCCGCAAGTTCCGCGGTCAATTCTTTCTGTGCTTTCAAATAGACCGGAATGTCCATCACTTCACGGACCAGTTCCAGTTGCTTGACACCGGTACGAACGCAGAGTTTGGCGATTTCGGTTTGGCCTTTGACAATGCTGTCATAGGCACGGGTATTGACTTCGCTCAGTTGCTTGAATGAATCCGTAATCAATTCGTTGACTTCGACAATGGTTTCTTGAAAGGTTTTCATCACAGGTTCTCCATTTACAGTAAGGGATTTGTGCAACGCAACATGGTTGTTGCAGTGCACAATACAAAGATTTTTTGACCTTGTCAACAGTTTTTCGACAAAAATTTATTGTTCTCGATGGAAGCCTCGTTCAAACCACAAGACCCGCTATGTGCCGGGGACATGAGTAGCGTTCTACCTCGCACCGGCTTAAGGCTGTCCAACCGACAGAGCCACCCAGGTCACTTGGATAAAACCTTTCTAAACGTCCGTTTCTTCTTTTTTAGTATACTGGACGCGTCAGTTGTGGGGATTCATGACACTTCTTCCCTGCTTGCCAGCATCCACCAATGGACCGCGGTTGAGGTAATGCCGTCCCGACCTTTAAGGAGTTACCCATGGCGTTTGTAACCGGTTACGACCATGACGTGTTCGTAAGCTACGCTCGCCTCGACAATCCGGGCGAGACACCCTGGGTCAGCACACTCGTGCGGCATTTGGATACGGACCTGCGGCAGCGTTTGGGCACCAAGGATCTCAGGGTTTGGATCGACGAAAACCTCGACGGTAATCGGCCGCTCACGCCGGAAATCATGCGCTCGATCCAGCGCTCGGCCACTCTGCTCATCGTGATGTCCTCCGGCTATCTCGCGTCGGAATGGTGCGCCAGGGAACGCAACGCCTTCCTCGGCTTGTCCGGAATTGCCTGGCCCAAGGGCGGATTTTTATCGTGCATTGCCGCGAGACGGAACGGACGGCGATCCCGCCTGAATTCGGCGATCTGATCGGATTTAAATTCTGGGCTCAGGATCCCGACGCCGGCGGCGCTAGCCGCCACCTGGGTCTGTCCGGCGTGAAAGAGCGTGCCTACCTGTCCGGCATCATCAATCTCAGCGACAGATTTGCGCGAACCCTGAAGGAAATCAAGGCAACCCAGAAGCCGGAAGCGGGTTCGGTGGCCGCCGATTCCGTATTCCTGGCGCGTTCGACGGACGATTTGGATCGGAACCTTCCTGGGTACGCGATCAGCTCCGGCACGGCCGCAAGATCCTGAGTCAACGCGGCCGGGCGCTCGCCGCACTGGCCATTTATCTAGGCCCGCCGCCGCACAAGACAGAACTTGCCGTGGCGCTCCCGGATCTGATTACGCTCGATGGGAGGGCCGGCCTCGATCCGGGGGCCCTGCGTCCGTTCGTGCAAAAGTTGACCGCTCAAGGCTGATTTATGCCGATCGCCGTCCAGTTCAGCAGCAGCCATTATCCCGGATTACGCTCGTTCCGCGACCACGAATCGGATATTTTCTTCGGTCGCGATAGGCAAATCGACCAACTGCTGACTCGTCTGGCCCACGGCCACTTCCTCGCGGTCGTCGGCGCTTCCGGCTGCGGAAAATCTTCGCTGGTCAAGGCCGGGATGCTCCCGGCGCTCCGGACCGGCTTCGTGACCGGGGCGGGTTCGCGCTGGCGGATCTGCGATCTTCGGCCCGGCGACAGACCGCTCGGGTGGCTGGTCATCGCGGTGACCGAGGCCTTCCGGCGGCCGGACTGCTGCTTCCTCGCAGCACCGGAAGGACCGCTGCAGGCGGGCACGCTGCTCGATATCAGCCACGAAAGCCTGATCCGCCAGGGTGGCAGCCTCGCGGGCTGGGTCGCGGCGGAGGCGGAGTCCGCGGAGATGTACGGGCGCCTAGGCGACTGGGCGTTGCGCTGGGAACGAGGCAATGCCGAACTCTGGCGCGGCCCCGATCTCGGGAGCGCGCTGGCCTGGCGGCACAAGGAAAAGCCGAGCCCGGCCTGGGCGGAGCGCTACGGAGGCCGCGACCGTTTCGAGATTTCCATGCGCTTTCTTGATGCGAGCGAGGCGGCCCGGCGCGCCGCGGCGGCGGCCGAAGAAGCCAGGTGCCGGGCTCAGTTGCGTCGCATTCGGCGCCTTGCCTGGGGCTTCGGCCTGACTACCGCGGGTCTCGCGCTGGCGGCTCTGTTTTATTGCATCGCCTAGCGTTGGGACTCCGATGCCTATTTCAAAGATTATGTGGAGGTCTTTGGCGTACCTGAAGGGATTGGACCGCCGAGCCCGGCCGAGCTAAGGCACCGTACCGCATCCTACAGGATCACCAGACTGGGGCGGCTCGGCCCGGTCATTCGCATGCAACTGGTGAATGCCGAGGGGCAGCCCAGGGACCGGCAGGGAACCCTGGAGCAACGTCTTGTTTCTGACGAAATCACGTATAAGATTAGCGGCTGGGATTATCTTTATGACGCCCAGGATCGGATAGTCTACGAGATCGCCCTGGACCGTAACGGCCAAAGGCTTCGGGGCCTCATCTACGCGCCTTCCGAAGCGGGAGTCGGTGGCAGTCGAATCGCGTACAATACCAAGCCGGATGGTTCCCTGGCGCGCAAAAAAGGATCCTGCGAGGCCTTCGGCAAGCAAATGGAGTATGACTCGTCGGGCCGTGTAACCCAACAGACTTCGCTCGGGAAGGATGGTCGGCCGATGAATGACGATGATGGAACTTCCATCTTTCGCAGATCGTTTGACGAATCAGGCAATGAGATCTTGCAGGAATATCTGGACGCCGCGGGGAAACCGATCGATATTAAGAAACGTGGATTTCAGCGGCGTACCTGCCAGTACGACGATCGCGGCAACTGCGTGGAGTCGGTGACCTGGCGTGCCGATGGCAGTCGGGTTTATCAGGGGTTGGATCAGATCTTCTGCCATTCCCAAAGACTTTGTTATAACGACCGGGGAAACCTAGTCGGAAGCGATTGCCTGATCGCAGATGGCCAAGTGGTCCTATCCGGCCAGACAAAATATGACGAACACGATCGGCCGATCGAGGACAGATACTTTGATCGTAACGGACAGCCTCATTTAGGACCAATTGGTGAGTTCCGAGTGACCTTGAGGTTCAATGCCGAAGGTAATCCCACCGAAATGGCCTTTTTCGACGCGGACGAAAATCCAGCATTCTGCATCGAGGGTTTCCACAAAAAGAGCAGCCGGTTCGAGCAGGGACGCGAAGCCCGAACGGAGTACCGGGACGGAACGGGCGAGTTCGTGGCGATCGATGGGGGCTACGCCGCGAATAAACGCACCTTTGATGCGCAGGCTAACGAGGTGCGCACGGCCTATCTTGGGCTCGACGGGCGACCGGTTCCGAACCGCAATGAAGGTTTCTCGATTAAAACAAATGGGTTCGATGGATGCGGGCGCGAAATCGAGAGCCGGTTCCTGGACGAAAATGAGCGTCCGGTCCGCGCGAAGAAAGGTTATTCCCGAATCCGGAAACTCTACGATGAAAGCAATCAGGTCAAGCAAGAATCCTATTTCGACGGAAACGACCAACCGATTCGCTCGGTCGATGGCTACGCCCGCGTCAGTCGACAGTTCGACCGCAATCGCAACCTGATCGACGAGCGTTATTTCGACGAGCAGGGTAAGGCCTTGCTGTTGAATGGCGCCTACGCGCAGCATAAACTTCGTTACGACGATCATAATGCGCTGCTCGAAGAGACCTTTTGGGGATCGAACGGGGAACTCGTGCTCGACGAAAAGGGCTGGGCCAAGCATATCCGTCGCTACGACGACCATAATGCATTGGTCGAAGAAGCCTATTTCGGCGCCGACGGCGAACCCGTTCTGAACGAGGACGGCTATGCCCGCGTTACCGACGTCTGGGACAGTCACGGCCGAGTCATCGAGATAGCCTATTTCGGGACGGACGGTAAACCCATCCAGCAAAAGCATGGCTGTGCGAGGATCGCCGATCGTTATGACGACTACGGCGCATGGGTCGAAGAGGTGTATTTCGGCGTTAACGGAGAACCTGTCCTATATGACGGGAGATTCTCCCGGATCAGCGTCATTAGAGACAAACTGGGTCGCGAGATCGAGCGGGCTTATTTCGGGGTTCGCGGCGAGCCCGTGGTCGGACCCGCGGACAAGCCCTTTCATCGAGCCCGGCGAATCCTGGACGAAAGGGATAATGAACTGGAATTCGCGACCTTCGGCACGGACGGAAAGCCGCTTGAGGTCAGGGATGCCACCCACCGCCGCCTCTGCGCAAAACGGGTTCGGCACTTCGACGCGACCAATAAAGAGACCGGCTCGGAATGCTTCGGCGCCGCCGGAAAACTGATTTCAAGAAAGCCCCACGGATAGGATTTCACGGCATAACCCGAGACACCGAATTGACCCGTGATGCCTTTCTTCGCTGTCTCCTGGGCGAGGCGCCCTATGCCTCCTGGTTGTTCCATTGCATCGCATGGCGCATCAACTCGCTTGCCGATGCAAGATTGAGCTTCTTTTTGATCTTGGATTTGTGGCTCTCGACAGTCTTGACGCTGAGATGAAGCTGTTCGGCGATCCGTGAAGTACCCGTACCCGCCCCGATCATACGGTATATTTGCAGCTCTCGATCGCTTAGAGAAGAGAGAGGATCACGAGGATTCACGCCAGGCTCAGAAATCTCCCGGAGTGTTCTCTGGGCTACCTGGTCGCTCACAAAATAATCGCCTTGCAGCACCCGCCGGATGGCATCGACAACGCAGGAAGTCGCTTCCTTCTTGTTGATATACCCCTTGGCGCCGGCGGCGAGCGCCCTCTGCGCAAACAGAGCTTCATCGTATATGGAGCAAACCAGAATTTTGAGGATCGGTTCTCGGGTATGGAGACGTTTTACCAGGTCGAGTCCATCCCCGTGATTAGCCAGGGAGAGATCGACGATGACGAGGTCAGGGGCCGTTGTCGCAGCAAGACCGAGGGCCCCGCCAACCGTTCCTGTCTCCCCGCAGATCTCCAGGTCCGGCTCCGCGCCGATCAGGGCGGACAATCCACTGCGCACCAGTGGATGATCGTCCACGACCAGGATCCGGCATTTGCGTGTATCGTGTCCCTTGGCTAACTCGTTTCCGCCGGTGAATCCGTACATAGATGGAACGCTCAATGGATCGGTCGAAATTGAAATGCTATTGTAACAGAGTTTCGGGGATTCCCCGATAGGCGAATGGGAGAATCACCGGTATTGAATTTCCCCGCATCTCGATAATATATACCTTCGAAGTGTACTGTGACAGATCAGGACATCCATCGGCCCGACAAAGGCAGCGGTCTATCTGCTTATCGCATACCTAAGCGAGGAAATGATTATGCAATGTTTTGAAAGACAAGCGATGTACCTGAAGCTTTATTCAGATGCGGTTACAGAAATTCCACAACTGCAATTTGATCCGATTCTGTTGGACGAGGTTTTATCGGATTTTTCGATCGAAAGATTCAATACCTTGATCGCACTGGGCAACCGACAACGCGGCAAAATTATAACGCATATCAAAGCGATCACCGGTGGCGAAGAGCTGCACGAAGATAATCCCGCTGTGCGTCGAGAGCGCGGTGAAACCAAGAAATCCTCAGTCCATATTTCGCGCCTTGCTGGACGAACTGGCAAGACCTTAACGATATCCGCAACAATTTTTCCATAGTCCATTCGTCCCCGGACGAATTGTTGATCGCCTAATTCTACTTTGTCATATTTGAAACGAGCGCGTCATGCCTGCCGGGAAGCAGGCATCCAGTGCCACGGATGGCAAGCTCGAAACCATCCATGGAGCCTGGATTCCGGCAATCTGCCTGCCGGACTGACGATCTCGAAAAAACCAAGCTGCTTGAACTTTTTCATATCCGATAGCAACTCTCCATTGCCCCTCGCGTTGTCCGCTGCAGCTCTTTGATCTTCAGCAAAATCATCGGCCTGACTTTCCAACTCGAGCATGATGGGCAATAATTGCCTGTTTCGTGCATTACACCACTCAAAAAACGCTGTATGCTATGGGTTGAAAAGTGTCCTATATTTTAAGAATTTCGGTGTGGCGAGGTGTAACGAGCGGCCATGCCTGTTTGGTCCATCGAGGGTGACAGAAACTGCGCCATTCCACTACTGGCACGGAACGCACCTGGAGACCGCACGAATGACCAAGAAGAACGCAATGACTGATCCGTCGTCGAAAAAAACGACCGAGAAAAAGTCGGCCGGCAAGCCAGGGAAAGAACGCCAAGGCTCAGTCCCGGCAGGAGTGGTCGCACCGACCGCCGGGCAGCCCGCGACGCGGCAAATGCCGGTCGTCGGCATCGGCGCGTCGGCCGGCGGGCTGGGTGCGTACAAAAAGTTCTTCAGCGCCATGCCGGCGGACAGCGGGATGGCGTTTGTACTGATTCCGCACCTCGATCCGACGCACGACAGCCTGATGGTCGAACTGTTGGCCAAGCAGACCACGATGCCGGTCAGTGAAGCCGAGAATGGCACGGTGGTCGGGCCGAATGCGGTTTACATCATCCCGCCGAACAAGTACCTGGCCATCGGCGGCGGCGTATTGCACCTGTCCAGGCCGCCGCTGGCGCGCGGGCTGCAAGTGGCGATCGACTTTTTCCTGCGCTCGCTGGCCGACGACCGGCAGGAGACGGCCATCGGGATCATTCTGTCCGGCACCGGTTCGCATGGTACCATCGGTTTGCAAGCGATCAAGG
>JBOICY010000379.1:0-7938 GCA_050740335.1 Methylococcales bacterium
TCGGAGGGAGGGGAGGACGAAAGGCCTTCCCTACCCCCCTATCGGGGTTTTTGGTCAAAATGAGAATTGCTGCAGTGTCCCCCTTGCGGAACATCCGCAAACCTTCTTATGATAAAATGCAAGTAACTATTCACCACTGAGACACCGAGGTCACGTAGATAGTTGCAAGGTTACGCTTTACAACCTTATAACAGTCCCTAGCGATTCGTTTCGAATGAAGCGGCGCGTCGCGCGCTCTGTGCACTCTGTGGTCAATAAAATGGCTGCTTTGAATCCCGCTGAACAGTTACAAATGTAATTCATTCCATTCGTCGCTCCCCGCCCATTCCAGCCGATGAGGTCGAGGTCAATATCGAGACTTGACATCAGCAAAACCCGGAAATGGTCCTGGTCTCAACGCAGAAATGCGAACTTTCTTGACGGCCTGGCGTACCGTATCAACCCTTTGTCAGATCAATTTTAAGTAGTTTTACATGCTCACGAAACGCGCAACGGTAGCCACCATCCTGGCGGTCTGTGCTTTACTGGCCGTTCTGTATGCTTGGGACAAGACCAGGCCCGTGGCACTGGTGGAATCGCTGACCGATCGCCTGCAGTGTGTGTCCTATTCTCCGTTTCGCGAAGCGGGGCAATCACCCTACGATCCGAGCCTGACCATTTCTCCCGCGCAGATCGACGCCGACCTGAGTTTGCTCGCGCAACGATTCCGCTGTGTGCGCATCTATTCCGTTAACCAAGGGCTACAAGAAGTTCCGCGTCTCGCGGCCGAGAATGGCCTGAAGGTATTGCTGGGGATCTGGATCGGCCCGGATCGTGAAGCCAACGAGTCGGAGATCAGGCGCGCGATAAAAGTCGCGAAAACATATCGTTCCGCGATCGAAGGCGTGATCGTCGGCAACGAGGTATTGCTGCGAGCCGATCAACCCCTATCCATGTTAAGGAGATATATCGATCGAGTGGATTCCGCATTGCCCGGTGTGGCGGTGACCTATGCCGATGTCTGGGAATTCTGGCTGCAGCACCGCGAACTCGAGGATGAAGTCGATTTCGTTACCGTTCATATTCTTCCGTACTGGGAAGACCGTCCGATACCGATCGAAAACGCGGTCGGTCATGTGAGCTACATCTATCATCACGTCGCACATGAATTGAAGGGTAAACCAGTCATGATCGGTGAAACCGGCTGGCCAAGCCGCGGCCGTCAACGCCAGGGAGCCGAGCCCGGCCTGGTCAATCAAGCCAGATTCATTCGCGAATTCGCGGTGCGCGCCGAACTCGAAAAAATTCGCTATAACCTGATCGAAGCCTTCGACCAGCCTTGGAAACGAACCTTGGAAGGAACGATCGGAGGTGCATGGGGCCTTTACGATCGAAACGATGCGCAGAAATTTCCATTTCAGGGCCTGGTGGCCGAAGCGCCTCAATGGGGCTACCAGTCCGCCGTCATTTGTGCAGCGATTTTCACGGGCTTGCTGCTGCGCAGGAGGTCCAGCGGTATCCGTGAAGTCTTGTTATTGCTTGCGATCAGCTTCGCCGCGGGTAATGCGTGTCTGACCGTATGGCGGGAGATTTGGGCCTCGAATCGCACTCTCACCGAATGGTCGGTCACGGGCTTCTATGGAGTGTTGCTCGTGCTGCTGATCCTGCATCTCGGTTCGGAGCTTTCGGCCTGGTGCGCGAACCGAAAACGTCCACTGGCTATCCCGTCGATTAACGGCCTCAAGCATTGGATTCTGTATAACGATCGAAGCCACGGTCGTGCCGAGCATCTGCTCGCGATTTTACGCATCGCCTTTCTGTTCGGGGCGGCGTTTATGTGTCTGGTGCTGTTTTTCGACCCGCGTTACCGGAATTTCCCGGTGGCGCTTTACCTGGTGCCGGCGGTTGGTTTCGCATTGTGGGCATGGATTTGCGAGCGTACCGGCGCGGAAGTCGAGGAGATCGTTCTGGCGTCGGTGGTGACCGTGTTTGGCGTCTTGATTACGATCAGCGAACATCTGATTACCCCAAGAGATGGCGATTGGGTCTGGGCGGAGTCGCTCAATCCAGACGCGCTGGCCTGGACTCTGTGCTGCCTATTGTTGTCCGGCTCCGTGCTGGTTCCGGTAGCGGTTGAACTGCGCGCGCGCCAGAGTCATCGCGCCCAGCAGGAAGGCCACGGCCGAGTAATCCCAGTGATACAGCACAAGCCCGGCGGCACCGGCCAGAGCGGCCATGAAGCCAATGAGGCTCGAACGGGTGAAAAGAGCCAATAATCCCAGAAACAGCGCGATGTACCCCAGTCCGTGGCTGAAGGTCTGTATAACGATCCAACGAATCTGGCATTCGATGGTTTGCGCGCCGCTGTCGCAAAATAATCCCAATTCGGCGGGTTCGACAAGTGTGAAGCGGAACCAGGCGCACAAGCCGAAGGTGGCCGCGATCGAGATCCAGGGAAATGGGTTGAATTTCATGTTTCGCACAAAAGGAATCAGACAACAAGAGGCTTTTCTATAAATCTGTTCGAAGCTTGCCTTCCTTGGCCTGCGGCAATCCGTATCGGGACGACCGGGTTCGCTGAATCGAAGGGCATCGGATCGCGTCCCCGTCTAGTCCTGGTTTTTCAATTCCTTCAGTCAGTCATTGACCAGGATCGAATTCCGGGAACCAAAGCTTGATTTCATCGATCGCATCCTCGACGTCACTGGCGGCATGGACGAGATTGCTCACCGGTCGTTTTCCCTTATTGGCCGCATCGGGGCTGTCGATGCTGAAGCGACCGCGAATGGAACCCGGGTCGGCCAGGATCGGCAAGGTGTTACCGACCAGGCGCCGGACGTTTCTTACCGCGGCGTTGCCTTCCCAGACCATCGCGAGAACGTCCCCGCTGGACAGGAAGTCGATTAACCAGCTCTTGACTGTTTTACCGATTTCGGTGGGACTGTCGGTTCCAAACTCGGCTTCTACATCCTTTCCCAGCAACGCATAGCCATCAATGGTTTTGCGGCCGACCGCTGTATACCAATCATGGGTGTCCGGATAGTGTTTTTCCGCTAGCTCACGGCTCGGGCGCATCAATTTCATGGCCAGGGGTTTCAAGCCTGCGCGCTCGAAAACGGTGATGATCTCACCGATCAAACCTCTTTGAACTCCATCGGGTTTGATCAGGACAAAGGTTTTCTCCACTACAAATTCCTCTGGTTTACAAATTTTTTCAATCGATTGATCCGCCGTGCGCGGCGAACAGGGCGCGAAGTCTATCATATTCCATGGCTTGCGGGTTCAACCCGAGGGACAAAATGTATTGTCGAAGCTTTTGAAAGATCCGCGATCGCAAAGCCGACGTGAACCCGGGTGGTCCGAGAACGGCGCCTAAGTCGACGACGACCATGTCGCAACCGGTAACTCAAGCTCCGTTGACCGGCACGAAAACCGGGAATTGATTGATAACCGGGTGGAGAATCGCTTGTCCATACTCGGTCCTCGTAGCCGTTCCGAGAGGTGGAAAAGCGAATATTTTGTTATACACTGATCATCCGCTTTTAACAGAGAATCACGACCAATATGAAAATAGTCATCGCCACCGATTCATTTAAAGAAAATATGACCTCTCTCGAGGTCGCGACAGCCATCGAGAAAGGAATTCTCGAAGTCATACCCGATGCGACCTGTATCAAGGTACCGATGGCTGATGGCGGAGAGGGGACCGTTCAGTCTCTGGTGGATGCGACCAAGGGGCGGATCGTCACGAAAACAGTGATCGGACCCTTGGGTGAGCCGGTGGAGGCCCGCTACGGATTCCTGGGTGACGGACATTCCGCCGTGATCGAAATGGCGGAGGCCTCCGGTCTGCCACTGGTGCCGAAGGCCAAGCGGGACCCGCTTAAAACCACGACCTACGGCACGGGCCAGTTGATTCTCGACGCGATCGATTCCGGCGCGACCGAGATCATTATCGGTATCGGCGGTTCAAGCACCAACGACTGCGGTTCCGGCATGGCTCAAGCCTTGGGCGTGCGGTACCTGGACAAAAATGGTAGCGAGCTGAGTCTATATGCCTCGGGCGGAATGCTGGACCAGATCGCGAAGATCGATGGTTCAGGCCTGGATAGTCGTCTCCGGAAGGTTAAGATTCAGGTGGCCTGTGACGTCGATAACCCGCTGTGCGGCGAACCCGGGGCTTCGTCCGTGTTCGGTCCGCAGAAAGGCGCGACTCCGGAGATGGTCAAGACGCTGGATTCGAATCTGGGTTATTTCGCCGATTTGATCCGGAATACGCTGGGTATCGATGTCAAAGACCTCCGGGGCGCGGGCGCGTCGGGCGGTTTGGGTGCCGGGTTGGTGGCTTTTTGTGGCGCCACGCTGAAAAGCGGCATTGACATCCTTGTGGAAGCGACCGGTTTGGAACAAGCCTTGGAAGGGGCTCATCTGGTCATTACCGGAGAGGGCAGGGTCGATTTTCAGACCGCATTCGGGAAAACCCCTTCCGGTGTCGCCCGGGCGGCGAAGAAAACCAATACCCCGGTGGTCGCGATCGGCGGTGCCTTGGCGGACGATGCGCGCGGGGTGTTCGAGCACGGGATCGATGGCCTCGAGAGCGCCGCGGCACGCGACATGAGTCTCGAAGAAGCGATCAAGAACTCCCGGATGCATCTGCAGTTCGCGGGCGAACGGCTGGCCCGGCTGCTTCTGATCGGGCGGCGCATAGAACGGAGGCTGTCGGGGCGGGAATGAGATTTTCAAAACATATCGAGTCACGGCAGGCCCGATGCGAAGCGGTTCGGGACGGACCCCGACCGTCCTTTTTGCCGGTTAGTAAGCCGCAGCAGGTTCGGTCAGGCGCGACACGATTTCGATCACGGTGCTCAGGATATCGATCTCGACGCTTTGTTGATAACTATGCCATTCGGTACTGCCCAAAGCGAGCAGAGCTTCTTTGCCCTGGAAACGAAAGGGTAAAAGCAGCGACGCATGGATCGACTCGGCTTCCTCGCCAAACAGCGCGATCAGGTGCTCAAGCTGCAGGCTGTCGCAGAGGGGTTTCGGGTTATTCAGTATCAGCGTGAAAAGACCGCGCCGCCGGGCGTCCAAGGGACGTAGCAGATTTCTGTTCCTTTCAAGACCCTTTCCGGATACGCCCGCGGCAAAAATTCGAATACTCGTTGCGGAATAATATTCAATCAGAAAGGTTTCCAGAATAGCGAGTATGCGACGCTGGTCGTTACACTCGTAGAGTATCCGTACCAGCGGCTTCAGATGTCTGCTCAAGCGGCGCTGGGCGTCCGCTTTCAGGCTTTCCGACTCGGTTTGCAGTTCGAGTACGCGCAAACGTTCCCGCAGCAAACGAGCCTGGTATTCGAGAAGAGATAGGGTCCTTCCCTGAAAGCCGTGTGGAACCGAGAGATGTTTGAGCAGATCCGGGTGGCGGACCAGGAAGTCCGGGTTCCGGGTCAAATATTCAATGATTGTGTTTTCGCCGGGCGGCATCGAACAGAATTTTCCGGGTTATTCAATCGTGGGCCGTATGCGGTAATCCATACCTGGCGTTTTAGGCGCCGGCAGAAAAAATTCGATCATTTGCAGAACGGTTCGTGGCTCCATGACTAGCCCTTGGATGAACCGTTCGTATTAGAGCAAAAAGGTAACTATTCACCACAGAGAACACAGAGATCACGGAGTTTGTTGAACAGGTGGGTTTTAAACCCTCATTACAGATCTTCCTGATTAATCCCGAATGAACCGACTCTTCATCATCGTTGCACTCTGTGTTCTCTGTGCTCTCCGTGGTGAATAAAATGGCCAATTTGAATCTCGGTGGATAGTTACGCAAAAAGGTGGGTCGAGATCAGAAAAGCCTGCCCAGCGCATCGCATTCTTGCTCGGATAGTGTGAATTCGAAGATCGCGAGGTCTTCGCGCATGTGGACTTCGCTGGTGGTTCCTGTCAATGGAATGATGTCGATTTGGCTCAAATAGCGGAATAAAATCTGAGCCGGTGTGCGCCGGTATTCGGATGCCAAGCGTTGCAGCCCTTCGTGCGCCAAAATGCCGGGATTGGCCGTGAGTGTCCAGAAGCTCTGGTAGTAGATTTGCTTCCTTCCGCAAAATGCGCGGAGTTCGCGGTCGTAGCGGGTGGCCGCATAGAAGCGGTTCTGGACCACGGCCGGTTTGATTCGGACTTTGGCGTACAAACGCTCCAGCACCGCCAGGCGGTAGCAATTGCTGATTCCGAGTTGTTTGACACCGCCCGCGTCGAAAATCGTCTCCATCGCCTGCCACACTTCCATCAAGTCCCGCTCGTCGGCCAGTGGCGAATGCAGGATCAGACAATCGAGATAGTCGGTCCGCAGGTTGTTCAGGGAATTTTTAAAGGATTCCGCGACCTGCCGGGACAGGCTCGCGCTCGGATCATACGGCATTCGCGCCGGGTCCTGGCCATCGGCCGGTGTGAATTTGCTTTGCAGATAGATGTCGGCGCGCTTGAGCCCCCGCTTGAAGCAGGAGGCCAGACCCGCTCCGACGCCGGCCTCGTTATAGTGTTTGGGCTGGCCGGCCGTGTCGATGCCGCGAAATCCGAGCGTCACGGCCTGTTCCACGAGCGCTTCGGTGCGTTCTTTTTTCCAGGCCGTTCCGTAAATGATTTTGGGGATGGAGACCCCGTAGGCGGAGAGCCAAACTTCTTTGCCAGTCATTGTAACTTACCTTTGAAGCTTGGATGATTACTGAGTGCTCTTTGAATTTTATGCCTGTTCACGCACTAGCCCGCATTGATATCCCGGGGTTGGCTGTTCTCCGGATTCGGCAGGCGCAGAATGACCGGCAGCCTTCAGGCGCTGGCGGACTGCACGATTTCCCTTCTCGTATTCGACTACCGCAGGTCTTCCAGCCCAACCCACCGGCAGGCACAATGCGGATCTTCGCTGGCCTTGTAGATATCGGGCAGGCCCAACACACTCACCGCGCAGGGGATCAACACCCCGCTCCGGCGGGCGACTTCATGGGCTAAGGCGACTTCGGGCAAGTCCTCCATGCCCATGACCTGCTGCATCCTGGCGCCCTGCAGATAAAGCTGCAAATCGTTTTCGCGGGAGGTGGTATTCGCCCGTTTCACCTCGGCGTTGCCGGGAATGTCATAGATCAATTTGCGTATGTGCCCGCCTAAGGTTTCTTTGATAAACCCTTTGAGGATCTCGACATAGGAGTCGAGTTCCGCGTGCAGGCCCGGCAGTTTCTTGCCGAGCGCGTCCTCGAAGTGCATGATGTAGCCATGGTAGTCCTCTAGCGGCAGCGTGTAACGGACGGCTTCGGCTTCGGAAAAACGGTCCAGCACTTGCCGCTGCCAGCCGATCAGGAGCCGATGGTAGAGCGCCGGTTGCGTCGGCACATGGAACCCCAGGACCGGGCGGCCTTTCTTGACCAATTCCAAAATGTGCTGCAAGTCTCCCGGCAGTCCCAAGGACCGGCGGATCGGGCGCTCGCGGTCGCTGGCCCCGGCGAACTGAACTCCCCAGGCCCGGGTATAAAGGCAGACGCCGCCGAGGATGGTCCTGGGACTAAAGTTCGGACGGAACGGCCAATAGCCTTCGCACACCACGGTATCGGAACCGGCCAAAATCAGGGCCGGGTGCTCGTGGTTCAGGTCCTTCTCCTTGAACGCCACCCAGGTGGAACGCGCGGGCGCTTCCGACCAGCATCGGAGCCGCCATCCGCCGTAGGGGATGCTGCGCGTAACCCGATCCGGACGGTGGAGGTCCTGGCCGACAGGTGCCGGCGGGACGATCTGGTCGGCCTCGTTGCGCGCAGATGTGGGTCGTGCAAGACTCATTGTTCGTTCTCCTTGGGCCAGAAAAGGGGGGATTCTCCAGGCGCGGGGCTATCAGCTCCGTCGGTTTTCTTCAGGGTGGATACTAAGTGCTCTAGCAAAAATAACTTGAACAATATTGGTTAGACATGCTGCTTC
>JBOICY010000380.1:0-15325 GCA_050740335.1 Methylococcales bacterium
TGTCCCAAGCAAAATTGACGGCGGAGTCGAAATCCACACCGTGCTTGGCAAGATTGGCCGCACGCTTGGTTTCGTTCCATTCGTAATGCATGAATTTATTGTAACGCCGCATTAGTCCTGGCGGAACTGAAGTTCGGTCGAGTAACCTCAAGGGGCAGTTCCTTGGGGTTACTCGACCTTGCTGTCCCGTCTGGAAACCGCCAGTCAGGGTAATCTATACGTCTAGGCCTGGAACCTGTCGGAGACGGCGAGCGTCGGGGCGATCAAGAAGCGCACCGGGAGTATCGACGCGGCAGGTCGGTCTAAGGGGCTGGCCGTCTTCAACCGGTTCGTATCCGACTTGCTGACGCTGGCCGAGGTCGAGCCGGCAGACTTCCGCGCCGCCTCGTGCTGCTGGACGCGCCCGCGTTGGCCTTACGCGCTGGCGATGCTCTCCACCTGGCCATCGTCCGTCGCCTGCGGGCGAGCCTCGCGACCCTGGACAAGCGCCAATCAATGGCCGCTAATCACTTTGGCATTCCGGTGTTTTCGGTGCCTTGATCCGCCCGGAAATCACCCCTCGCCGTTGGTTGCTTGCCGACCCGAAGCGGACGGTGAGAATAACAAATGTTATTTTCTATCGATACTGTCCCTATTGGTTCCCCGCGGATATGGGGGCTCGGCCATCCCTGGCTGGTCGATCATGTTGAGTGAAACATTACTCCAGGGTGATTTTTAGCTCTTGGCACGTTGCTTCAACTACTTCGAGCACCTCGTGAAGAAACTTGTTTCGATCTGGTGAGGGTGTGAGGTCAGGCACCGGGGCGGCTTTGTCATAGATTTCTTCTGCTATGATCTTGGCGCGAACAAATGTTGAGCCTTTCCCATACTGGTTGAAGGCCTCCTGCCATTCGTCTGACCTTTCGGTCCACACTCTGCGGATGGCGAGTTCAAGAAGTCGGCCTGTAAGTGTCGATGAGAAATCATCATAGGTCTGCTGTTGACTGTCTTCGTCAGGGTCGTTTCCTTCCCATCGAATAGGTTCTTGGATCGTTACATAGATCAGTTCGCCGAGTTGTTTATGCAGGTCCGATACGGGTCTTAGGTTGTCGTATTGATCTGACCAGCCATTTGCGAGGCGTCGGCTGAGTGCTTTAACCCGTGTCCAATGTTCTTTATTGATCCCGGATTGGTATTTCAGGCCAAGTCGAGGAAGCCATGCCTCATGAAACTGGTCCGCGGCTTCTCGGATGGCCAGCACCAGATTCATCCGGTCATAAACAGGACGCGCCGTGACAGGTTTTGGGCGTTCCACAATCTGGTTAATAGAGGTAAGGAGCGATCTTATCTGCTCAACAGTGTGCTTTCCACGCTTCGTTTCCGCGTCCAGAACTTTGTCTATACCGCCTAGAAAGAAGCAGTGCTTGGCCAATCTCAGTCTGAGTGCGCGCTCTGCATTTGGGCCAAGATCCTCACCAAGGCGTGTCATTACATTCTCTGCTGACGCAAGCACATGATCCCGCTTAGCGGAGACCTTCGGCAGGTTGTCTCCTTTTACTTCGTCGAAGTGTGTGAAACATATTAATAGTTTCTTTGTATTGCCAGTTCGAACAAGGGAGCGTAGCGCCGCAACCGGTGCAGCCTGCATAGGCTGAGCGGCATTATCAACAAGGACTACAGCGTCCACCATGTCGATTCGACGCAGCACATTTGTGGAGAGGCTGGATGATGAATCTGGAGTGTGCCCCAGACCTTCACCGTCGACGATTACTATTGGTTGCTTTGAATCTTCGGTCCAGGCCGGAAAAAATGGGCCTTTCACGCGGACTCCGTTAACCAATGGGGTCAGAAGCGTGCCGAACAGCGGAGCGTAGTTGCTCGAAAACCGAAGGATCTCTTTAATGAAAGTGTTTCGATCCGGGGACGAGTACTCCCAAGAAATCGGCCATCCCTGTTTGGTTTTGCGTAGGGAGCCCTGAGTCAGGGCTGAAAATCGTAACTCAATTTCATCCATGATTTCATCCGCAATAGCATGGTAGTCTTCATCCTGTCGTAGTAAGCGATCAAGCTCTTCCTCGAAAAGTTCGTCGATGACTCGTTGGTCCGATTCTTCGGTTGCATCAAGTTCCGTTTTTAGCGTTATGCCTTGCTTGATTGCGATCTCGCGTGCGCAGTTGACTGCGCGGACAAGCAATTCATTGGTTCGATAAAGATCTAGGCTATCCGGTACTTCAGGCGCAAATTCTGATTCACCTGAATTAATCACCTCGTCGAAGTCATCCTCGTCTTCATCCTCATCGAAGTCATCTTCCGCAGTAGAGCCGTTTCCGAGTACGTAATTGAAGCGCATGCGCTGATCAACGTGCTGGAGTAAGCTTTTGAGAACATCGGAATCGGAGTTTCGCTGGTATGCGGTCAGTACGGCCTTGGAGATACATTCCTCCAGGTAATCTCGTACCTCGTCACGCTCCATAAAGGTGACGACGGATTGATAGTCTCCCTCGGCAACGATTATCTCGGTATCTGCGACAGTAGTTTTTGCGGTGGAGGTCGAGGGGAATCGATCTTTCGTTGGATGTGTACCAATGATCTGCCGAAGTAGAGTAGTTTTGCCGGCACCGGTTGTGCCGAGGAGCAGGGCCGACCTGAAATCTGAATCATTCGATGAAGGTATGGATATCACTTGTTCCCGTACTGCCATGAAATCGGTCGGCTGGGGAATGATTTCGTGGAAAAAGATGTCAACGATACGTCCGTCATATCTTCCGCGGGCTGTTGTTTGGGCACCTATCGTCCAATAGTCAGAATTAGCGAGTAATTCGTTCATTTGATTTACAAGTTGCTTGGCTTCGTTTTCATCTTTTGTGCCTAGACCGGCTCGGACGCGTCGTCCTGGCTTACCGGTGTTGGGGTCCTTTCTGGAAGGATGTCGAAAGATGATTGAATAGCTTTGGCGGCCTTGGGTCTTGCTCAGGCTGGCCTTGTAGGGTTTTGATACTGTAGCCATTTAGCACCTCCTGATAAAAAAATAACGTTGTTCCGGAGTTGTTCCGAAAATAAATAATACACCCTGATTTCACGCTGTCAAGGAAAAGAGGAACAACACGGGAACAACGCGAGAAATATCCGGAGTGCCCAGTAGCACCCCTGCCGAAGGTTTCAATTGGAATGGTGCGTATTCCGGGTGTATACAGAAGAAACCGGGACAGGTCTTGCAATCAAACATGTCGATCCAACTTGAAAATCAGGTATGCATTCCAGTGCTGATACTCAGGGCTAAAACGTCGAAGTTCGCAGTGGCCAAAAGCGACCGTCGAGGATGGCCGTTCCTGGCCGAAAGCTTCCACTGCGGGCACCGAAATTTCTTTCAGGTGATCTCGGATGTCGATCAAGGTCTCGGATCGGACAGCCGGGAGCGGAATGGCTTTCAGATTGATCTCCGACACGGCAGTACTGGGAATCGGTGAAGACGCTTTGATCGGGATCGGCAAGGTTTTCGGGAGTTTCAATTCCTAAGACCATTCAGCGCCACAGAACCGGGTCACCGACAAAACAGCGTCACGAAAAGCGATTTCGAGGCTCATTGGGGGAGCCAGCGAGTCAATTTGCGTCTATTCTAAAGTGATTATCCGAATCGATGCGGGTAATTGGCTATGACGACCGACAAATATTGACGTGCACCTGCTGGTTAAATGATTAGGCTGACGTGAGAAACTTATACTATCTGGTTCCACCGGACCGACTGAAAAACCCGCAACTGGCCGATGAATTTCGCCTCAGGCCGTTAAGACAGTGGATCGCGGGTTTACCGGCGGCGAATTACGGTCTGACAATCCGGATGTTTCATGACCGTATTCTTCAAATGAATAGCACCCAGATCGAATCGGAGGTTTTGTTTGAAGCGCTCGAGGAATTGTACCCGGTTTATCTGACCGCCGAGGAATTCCTGCTTTCGCGGCTGGTCGGAAAAAGCTGTCCCCTGACTTCCGACGAGCAGAAAATCGGTCATCTCGCCGAGACCGTTACTAAAGATTTTATCAACGGCTACGGCATTATTCTTCGAGACGTATCCGCCTCGACGGCCGGTTGGCGTTTTGCGCGCTCGTTTCCGCGAGTGATGTGCCGACTGATGCGTGGATTGAGCCGGATTCTTTTATTACGTTATCTGCTGCGCCTTCCCGAACCCGAATGGTTGTGGCTCGACCTGCACGGGCTTTACCTGCTCGCCGAACAAAAAGAAAAGCAGAACACGAGGGTTAAGGAGAATAAAGACGGCAAAACAGTCACCCTCGGGACGATTTACAAGCAGATCCTGTTGTTACGTCTGGCCGATCCCTGGGGGCTCGGCCACCGGGAGATTCTGGATACTTATGAGAATCTCGAAAATTGGAGCGAATCGCTTCCCTTGCCGATCCAGCATTCGGACGGTAATCCCGGCGGCTGCATTCTTTATGTGGATGAGGATAAAGCTCCTTTACTGATTTCCACAAAAGAATCCGAAATCGATCCGGACTTAAGGGTTTATAGCATGCGGCTGGACAATCTGTTCAGAAGATTGTCCGAACTGCTGGACGACTCGGATCCTTCGATCGGGCGTTTTGACCTGGTCGATGCCGACGGCAATCGCGCGCTTGGAGAACCTGCCGCATTGCTCGAAACTCTGCAACAGCGATGGTCGGCCGTCGAAGCGGCCAGACAGAATCTGTTTGAAGACCGGAAACCTCGCATCCTGTCCATCGGACTCAAAGCCACCCACCAGCAATTGAATCCTCCGGCCAATCCGGAGGAGAAAATCATGAGTGACTGGTTGGTCACGGTGAATGAAGACCAGTCGCTGCGTTGCGAATTCGACCAGCCGGGTCAGATTTTTTTGGGAAGCCTGGTCAGTCTGAAACTGGTCGACCTCGAACATGCCCGGCGCGTCCTCGGAGTGGTCAACAGGATTTGGTTGAACCGGCCTGACGGTGCGGTGCATTTCCAGATCGCCGTCTTGAGTCCACAGGTTCTGGCTGCGGGAATCCAGCCGGTACGGGCTAAGAAGGAGTTGCAGATTTACCAGCGGGTGCTTTTATTCTTCAGCGAGACCGGGTCGGGGCGCAAGGCGAACCTCGTTCTCGAATCGCAGAAGCTCAAAAACGGCAATACCGTCCAGTTACTGACTCATGAAGATACAATAAAGGTGCGTCTGGAGAACCGGAAAAATGCGGCCCCCGGTTATTGGTGCTTCGAATGTGTTCCACTCGCGGAAGAGAAAAAGTACGTGATTCCCGTGAAGGGCTACGATTTCTTATAAATCGAAGCCACTGGCTTTATCCTGATTCGGCCAGATCAATCCGCAGCAGTCTGTCGATCTCACGCAGAATTTTACTCCGCGACCGGGCGTCGATATTGGTTACACGCACGATGGAAACCAGTTGTTTTCGGCCGCGGATGGGGATCGTATCGACAAACTCGGTTTGAACGCGGGAATTCAAATTTTCCTTGAACAAAACCTCTTCGGTGATAATGATTTCACCCGGGTCGCCCGCATGGGACAGGCGCGAGGCAATATTGACCGCGTCTCCGACCACGGTGTAGTTCATCCTGTCTTCGGAGCCCATGTTACCGGCCACCATGATGCCGCTGTTGATGCCGATACGCAGTTGCACGGGATTTTTGCTTTGCGCGATTCGCCGTTGATTGACGCGCTCGATCAATTGCCGGATCATCCATGCGCAGGCCACCGCGTGATAGGCGTGATCCCGGCTCCTTTCGGGGACGCCGAACACGATCATCGCGCAATCACCGATGTACTTATCGATATGGCCGTTGCAAAACCTTACGGCCTTGGCGATGTAGCTGAAATAAAGATTCAGCAACTCGCTGATTTCTTTGGGGGATGCGAGCTCGGACAAGGTCGTGAAACCGACGATATCGGCGAACACAACGCTTGCCTGCACATGCTCGCATCCCAAGGGTGCGTGCTCCCGATGTTCGAGGTCCTTCAAGACCTGCTTGGCTACGTTCTCGGATACATAGCGGGAGAAGACTCTTTCCACCTGCTCTTTTTTTAACAAGCCCTGTCCCATGATATTCATGGATCGCAGGAGTATTCCGATTTCATCGTTACGCCGCCCGCGCGGTAGATCGATATCGTAGTTTCCATTTTCGATCGAGCGACTGAACCGGACGAGTTCGTTAATCGGACGCGTCAGCCAGCTCGCAAGCATGAACGATGCCAGGATGCCAAGCCCGATCATCATAATCGTGGTGGTGCTTACCATCCGAACCGTTTGCTTCTTTGCGGTGGCTAGAGCCGAGCGGTCGAAGGATAACAGGATATGGCCAATGATAGCATTGCGGTGCCTGATCGGGCGTATAAAGGAAATGATCGGTTGTTCTCCGGATTCGGCGTGGTTTGCCCAACTGATTGAACCTCCGTCCTGGTCAATGGCGAAAGCCGGTGATTTTTGTGATCGGAAGTCCGGCGGCACCGCTCCGGACCCCGCGGCAATCTGAAGATCGTCTGAAATGAATGCAAGTCCAACAATTTTCTCCTGGTTGAGTGCGTTTCTTGAGAGAGATTCAAGACGGGTCATGTCATTGGCCAGTAGAGGCTCCGTTGCGGAGTCGCCGAGTTGCTTGGCGACCATGTCCCCTAGGAGACTGATCTGATTGTCGAGCAGCCGGCTTTGATTGGTTCCGATTAGAATTCCGAGTCCCAACATCCCCAGAGTGAGCAGCAAAGTGATTGCAAACGCAAGTTTTGCGGCGATCGGGATGTGTTCCGGAAACTTCTCAAGTACCCGTTTCATCGCGGCTCGACAGGCCTGGTCAGGGCTCATGAACAGGACCGGATAACGCCTTAGGAACCGATCGGCGTCCTGGCGTAATGCATATACCAGCCACTTGGCGATTGCCAGCGTCGGAGATCGATGGATTGATAAAAAATTACTCCAGAACATGCTCGATGATGAATCACTCTCCAGATCGTCCCGAAGGGGTCGAATCGAAACAGTGGGTAACGATCCTCGGGACGAAGAACCGGAACTGAAAAACCTCCGTGGAGGCGTTCAGCCGGCTCGGTCATTTGTGTGTTTTTAAGTTTAGAAGAAATCCGGAGGATTTTCGGGCAGAACGCCCATGCCGCGGAATCCGCTAAGCCATCCAGCCCATTCAAGCGTGCAGCGGTTTGCTTTCGAGAGGCTGTATCGCCCCGGCACCGGTTTCCGGGATTGACAACTTTCCGCCACCAGCGCATTCTCCCGCCGGAACCGCTCGCAACGCCCGGGGAATTTGTTATCGTTAATGCTACTTCGTAAATGGCCAGAGTACTGGTAACCGGAGGTACCGGATTTAACGGGATCAATCTGGTCCACGCGCTGTTGGATCGGGGTCATACGGTGCGGGTATTGGCCAGGGATCGTTCCAATCAATCGGCCTTGAAAAACCTGGAATGTGAATATCGAACGGGCGATATCCTGGATCGGGACGTTGTAGTCCGAGCGGTTAACAATTGCGACATTGTTTTTCATCTCGCCGCACTGGTCGCTTATTGGAAAGCACACCGAAGCGACGTTTATAAAATCAACGTCGAAGGAACCCGTGTCGTGATGGAAGCCTGTCTTCAGGAAGGCGTGACGCGGGTCGTGCATACTTCGTCCGTGTCCGCGATCGGCATCCCTCAACCCGGCTCGATCGCCAACGAGGAAACCGGGTTTGACGTGCGGAGCAAAGAGGTTGCGTATTCCGACAGCAAACGAATTTCCGAAATTATTGTACAGAATGGCGTGAAACGCGGGCTCAACGCGGTGATTGTCAATCCGGCTCAGATTATCGGCCCCGGCGACCACGGGCTGTATATGGGCAGTGTGGTGCAATCTTTTAAACAGGGTTATATCCGTGCCGTTCCCTCGGGCGGGATGTGCCTGGTCGACGTCGATGCGGTCGTACAAGGACAGCTTGGCGCCGCTGAAAAGGGCCGGATCGGCGAGCGCTATATACTCGGTGGTGAAAACCTGAGTTATCTGGAAATCGGCGCAATACTCGCGGATATTACGGGCCGGGCAGCGCCCCGGATGATTATACCGTCCTGCCTTTTAGAACCCTCAGCGGTGTTGGTCGACTGCTGCAATCACTTCAGTAATAAAATTTCGACAATCTGTGGCGAACATGTACGGTTGGGGTCGGAACGACTCTATTATGATTCCGGGAAGGCCGTTTCCGAACTCGGATACCCCTTACTGAGTTTTCGAGGCGCCATGATTAAGGCGTATCAATGGTATTTAGAAAAGGGCTACATCCAGTGATCCTTTAAACCCGAAAAACCTTTCGAAATCGCGTGCCGGCTTGCGGCGCTTGCAGGCGGTGTGGTATACGGAGGTTCAGACCGCTGCATCGGCGATCGGCACGGCGTGCCGGGCTTCATCACTGATACCATGCGTCTTCAATGTCCGAAAGTGCGCGGCCATCACCGCCCGGACGGTTGGATAACAATGATAGGGAAGACCATGGCGTCGCGCCGTTTCTTCAACGATATTCCGGACCCTGGGGTAGTGGACGCTGCAAATTCTGGGAAATAGATGATGCTCAATCTGGTAGTTCAACCCGCCGATATACCAGGTCAACAGATTATTGTGCGTCGCGAAGTTAGCCGTCGTGGACATCTGATGAGCAATCCAGTCCTCGTCGATTCGCCCGTCCTGGTCCGGTGTTACGAATTTCGCCGCTTCGACGACATGGGCGAGTTGGAATACGACGCCTAATATCCATCCGGCGACCAGGTGGACTACCAAATATCCGAAGATGATCTGCGTGACCGGCAGGTCGATCACGATCAATGGAATAACCAATGACCAGGTTAAATGGAATGATTTAAATCCGATCAATTTCCAGATTTCGAATCGGCTGTGCTGGATGTCCTGGTAAGGTCCGAGTTGCTTTAGGAGAATATAACGAAAGTCCTTCCCAAACACCCAGTTGATCGTCGCCAATGAGTATACGATCCATGCGTAATAGTGTTGAAAACGGTGATGCCAATAACGTTTCGAGCCCGGCGACAGCCTCACGACGGGATCCACGACCAGGATATCCTCATCGATCCCGGTGACATTCGTGTAGATATGGTGAATCGAGTTATGAGTGAGTTTCCACAGGTAGCTGTTCGCTCCCAGAATATCGTAAGACAGGCCGAGCAGTTCGTTAATTTTTGGATTGGATGAGTAGGCGCCATGATGCGCGTCATGGCCGATGCAAAAACCCATTCCGGCGAAGCCTATCCCCATGAGGATGGCCAGTATCAGCATGGTCCAGGGTTCATATCGATTGCTGAGCATCAGCCCGTAGGGTCCAAAGGTCAGAACGGTCATCAACACACTTTTCAAAGCCATCGACGCATCGGCTTTCGTCGATAATTGCCGTTCACGAAAATAGTCCGAGACGTTCTGTTTGACTTCGCGTGCGAAACTGGAATTCGTATGAGTCGCAAAAACCACTTTTCGGTTAATCATACTAATGATTTAATTGAGGTTGCTGCACATTGGTCGAATCGATCCGTGACACTGTTGTGTCGAGTTCCGTGAACTGGAATGATGAACTTTTTCAATTGTCCGATAACGGGGAACGCTCTGTCAATCAATGTCTCGACCCAGCGCTTTCGTATAGCAATTTCTTCACCCGCCCCGTTTTCCATTTTTGCTCAGGATTGCTTTATCGCCCGGAAAGACAGCAACCATTCCACAAGCGTGGACGAGTTCCCGAGACAACAGATCTTTGAACACTGAATTCGGCGATCGGTGAAAAATCCGGCAGCAAAGCGGGGACGGCCAGACCACGAACACTTTGAACTCTCCGCCGACCATCAGCGACGCGAACGGCGCACAGATCATCATCAGCGACTATCAGGCCGGCGACTTCGGCATCGTCCTCAAAGACGCCTTTGCCGACCCGCTGCAAACTCTGCTCGGAGACCTCGCGTACCAGGATTTCGATCCCGTAGCCCCGGGCATCCAGACCCGGACCGATGCTTCCTGCAATGTCATCACCGTGCCGGGCAATTTCCAGGTTCAGGAAGACGAATTGCACGGAACAAACAGCGCCATGGCATCCTTCAACCCGCCGCCGCCCGGTGAACTGACCCTGGCCGGTCCATTGGAGGAACAACTGGCACCGGTCCTGGCCGCATCCTGGACTTGAATCCACACCACCCGCAGGGAACGAAATCGTGACTTTACCACCGGATACCGGCTTGGCCTGCCTGGCTTTGACCGCCCGTTATTATCAAATACCTGCCGACCCGGAACAATGACAGCGTGTGCGGCGAACCGGAGGGTGGCGCCAAAGTGTGCAACCCCGGGAAAAAGGGGCGCGCGCCGGCCTTCCGCAGCGGGCCTTGCCGGCCGGCATTGCCAGGAGATCCTTCCAGCCGGCAGTTCCGAACCGGCAGCGCCTATACCGGCAATGGCATCGTCGGATATATCAAGCAACTTCTTGCGCCGGCATGGATTCTTAGGTCTTCCGAGCCGATATACCGGCGCCCCGGTACTCATCTCCTTATCGGTTGGCTTCAATCTCCGCATCCTTGACGAACAGAAGATGGCTCCCCTGGTTCGGGTATCAAAATATTGCCCTTGGCAGCTTAAGGCGCACGCGATTATACGGGCGTAATCGGGTGCAGGATTTAGGAGGAATCTTTTCGAGGAATTTTCATACCCGAACTTGGCAATCTGGAGAAGGATTGGGTTTGGATGATGACCCTCGGGATCGTCTTCGTGATCCTGGGCACCAATGCCGTTAAGTTAAGCCGTCATACCGGCATGGATTGCCGGTATCCAGAGCCCAGGGATGGCAAGCCTCAATACGTCCATGTAATCTGGATTCCGGCATTCCGTGCCGGAATGACGGCCTCCCCCACTTAATCGTATCGCCAGCGTTCCCCTCGAAAATCGCTCCGGCAGGCTTTGTCGGAATGGAACACTCCCTTAACTTAACGGCATTGAAGTCTGGTGGACAAGGTGTTGACGAACTTTCCATATGAGGATCGAACCAGACCCGGCGTGGAATTGAGAATCGCGCGCTCACCGGTTGATCCCACTCAAGTACGGGAGGTTATGAATCGATTGATTCTGAGTTGCGGTGATTCGACAGTGGTGCAGCTCTTTTTGACTTGCATCGGGCTGCAGGAGTCGGGTGAAGGAGCCGCTTCTATTGACGCAGGCGACGTCCAACGTTTGCGCAATGCGGTTCGATCGGAGCTCGGATTCGGGAGTGAATTAAAACTGAGTCCGAATCAGGCGTGGATCATATCGGTCCATGGGGACGGCGTGGTTTACCCGGAGCGTGCCGCCCAACAACACGCTGCACCGGACGACCCTGCCTCCGCGGCTTCGCCGCTCCAGCAGGGCCGCGGGTGAGCGTGAGCGTTAGCCAACAACGATGACTCGCCCACATCATACCAAGGGAAGAAATGGCGAATACGAATAATGATCTCGAATACCTCCGCCGAAGACTCAGTCGTTTAGAACGGCTAGTCCTCGCACTGTTTTCATCGGAAGCGTGGTATTCCGACGAGGAGTTAACGGACGAACTCTTCCACATGTTGCGCCGATTCTACGAACGAGGCCGAGATCGTGATCCAGAATTCCTCTTCCTATTTGAACGTTTGTTGCACAGAGCGCCGTCTGAAATACGACATCGCTTTGATCAAAGACTTGTAAGTCTGGCGAAAAAAACGGATGAGGCAGGCTCCACGATTTATAAGCTTCAAATCAGGTTCGAAGAACAAGTCGCTGCATTCCGAACCTCGATTGATGACGCAGTAGGTCAAGTTTCCTCTAACTTGGCTTCATCTCGGGAAGAGCATTCAGAACTAAGACAGGATGTACATCAGTTTCTTGTGCTCCAGTCATTAGGGCTGGATTTGTCGGAGATCCCTTTGCCCCGGTTTGTTCCCATTCGGGTGTACCTGTCAGAGGCCGACCAGAAGCATACTCGAAGTGTTTCTAACGCTGTTCGCCATTTGCTTGACACATTTGGTTTTGCAATCAGCGATGACTTCCCGGAGGAATCCGGTTCTTGGTGGAAAAAATGGTTTGCCAAAACCAAAGATGCTACCACGCAGCCTGAAGTCATTGAGAGGCTCTCAAGAAGATTGAGCGAGCCGTCGAACTACAGGGACTGTATAAGCCATAATCCGAAGTGAACAAGAATGAAGCCGAGGCTGTGGCAGTTCTCCTCAAAGCAGTTGAGAATATACCGACAGCTGCTATTCAGGCCGGCGCGATTCTTCTAGTCAAGACAAACGACCCACATAGCGGAGCTTGCATTCAGGTTAGGACCCTTACACAGCGAGAGCTATGGCATTTGGAAAGAAATCAAAAACTACTCGCGTCGCCGCAGGACATTCTGATCAAACTGTCCGAGTTAAACCACGAGGAGCGCAATATTGCGGCGCCACCTTCGCAAGGCGAGGATATAGTTGGCTAACAAGGCGCTGCACCGGAGCGCTCCTATCGTCGCGCCCGGTGAGCTTAGTGCCATAGGATGTGCCGAGGAACGAGGCGCATCAACCGCGAACGATGCGCTTCACTTCGTTCAACACATCCTACGGCTCTGGCGCAGGGTCTTATGGCTTTCTTGCGGGTTCATCGGCCTCTCAAGAAGCTCATTTTAACTTATTGATAATCATGGCGTAAAATTTAGCTTCTTTACAACACCTTCCGCCTTTTGGAGGTTACATCGCTAACGAATAAGGTTAGATTTTGCGAAGCCACAATCTGAACCGTTTGTTGGACGAGTCCGTGGGTAGGGTGGCAGGCTTTCTATAAGAAAATATCTTTTTGGATTTCGCTGGGACTGAAGAGCGTTCGCGGCCGCAGACTAGAACTCCGAGTATTTGGAACTCGCCGTTGCAGCAAGCGAAGCGGAAAAAAGGGTGAGGGCAAGGGATTTTACCGGATTTCAAACTGAGCATATTCCTCGGCTTGCGGATACCGATTACCAACCGTCGAAATGGAAAGATTCGTTTACATGAGCGGGTTCTTTGATCCGCTTAACCGACCGGCAACGGAATCGCGACAGCGAACGCGCGTGGAATCATCGTTTTCAGGATTTTCATCACACCGCCGCAGCAACGACAGGTCAAGTGCGGGCGTTTTTCGGGTTCTGCGGGGGCTGGATTGGGGTTCAGACCGAGCAAATATTGAAGCACGGCAATCAGACCCTTGCTGTTCGGGTGCAGGAAGCCGAAGTTGCGCGCGCGTCGGAAGCCTTGGCAGGCAGCCCATGCTGGAGGACCAGCCAGAGGAATTGAGCGCCGGGAAGAGTTCGGGTGCGCATCTTTTTACGTTGGCCATCCCGGTAACGGAAAGTGACCTAGCCGTCCCGGCATTCGATGATGTCCTTGTCTTGGATGACGCCTCGGTACAGATAGCGCCCGAGATAGAGCAGCGCTTTATCGCCGCTGCCGACGGCTTGGACATAGACCACCTGCCTTATCGGGGGTAAGAAGACGGGAGATCGAGTCCTTCCTGTCGTATAGCGGCGAGCATTTTGGCGCGAAAGACCCTGGCCAGCGCTGGGTGACTGAAGAGAAAGGTTTTGTGTGGGTTGGTCCGTTGGCCGGGTTTGCGGCGTTTGGTGCGCCACAGCCGTTTTTCCGGATCGATGGCCGCTTGCTCCCATCACCAAGGGCAGACATGCGGATGATAGTCAAGGCGGCGGGAAGGCGTGTGCAGGACGGTGGTGGCGCCAGCTGTTCCCTGAAGCTGGCGGTCGTTTCCGGTGAAGGTTTGGACGGTCTCCCAGCTACAGCGGGTTAGGATGGAATAGAGTGTGCGCTGATGTTGCCAGGCCAGCGATCTGAGTTCTTCAGGCAATGTGAAGGTCAACCGGAAGTACTCGGCGGGTACCTGTTTTTTGAGCTGGCGTTCCAGCCATCGCTGACTTTCATGGGGTTGGCAATGCGGACAGTTGCGATGGCCGCAAGAATGCGGCACGAAGACTTGGCTTTCGCAGCCCTCGCATGGTGCCAGCATCACGGGGCTTTGGGTGGTCCGGCAATTCTGCATGACGGCCAGTGCCTTGCGATGACCGGGCAGAATGGAGTCCTGATAGCGGGCCAGAAATTCGGCTGCGAAAGTCTGGATGATCGATGACAGGAGAATTGCCTTTGAGTTTCCCCCATGCGAGGGAAAAGCCGTTCATCAAGGCATTGATCAATTGGTTGGCATTTTGATTCGTGCCGGAGGTTAGAGGCAGGTGTATCGGGCGGTGGTCAGAATGCTGGGCAGTGGCCGAGGATTTTTGGCAGACTTCGAGCAGGTCGACTCCCGCCTCGATCAAATGAGTCGCATAGCTATGCCGAAGGCCGTGCGGGGGGCAATCTTTTTTTTATTCCACAGTCTCGAGCGACCTTGCGCAAAGGGCAGATTGCACGCCGCCGCGATCCAAGGGCGTAGTGGCGCGATGGGCGCCCTTCAGGCCGCCGAGACGATTGGGAAACAGCCGCACCGGGTTGCGATGGACCTGCCAGAAACGCCGCAGCAAATGCAAGGTCGCTTCCGGCAACGGCACCCAACGATCTTTATTGCCCTTGGCATCGCGGATGTGCACGCGTTGACGGTGGGCATCGATATCGCCCACGGTGAGGCGCAATCCTTCGCCGAGGCGCAAACCCAGGCTGTAGACGGTGAAATAGAAAACCCGGTAACTGAGCGTGCGGGTTGCCGCGAACAAACATTTGGCTTCCTCAACCGTGACAATATCCGGCAACCGCCGGGTCTTCGGCGGCTTGATCAGGCCGATACTGACCCACGGTTTATGCAGCACAGGCAGGTATAGCAGAATTTGAGGGCGTACAGATCGAGCTTGACCGAACTCCAGGAGTGCGACTCCAGCAATTCCGAGAAATAATCGGTCAATTGCTGTTCGGTCAGATCGTTGATTGGTTCGTCGAAATATTGACCGATGCGGCGGATCGCGCGGGCGTAGGCTTCGATCGTCTTCGGTTGCAGCCCTTTCAGCTTCAGAGGTTGAAAATGCGTTTGGTAATTCTTCTTGAAATTTGATCCGGATGATGATGTCATTGTATTGTAACCTCATGCTTCGTCGTAGAATGATCCCTCGAATTGAGGGCGTGAAGTTACATTTTAAATTGGATCAGGCGACAAGGCTTTTTCTCCGCGTAGCGGCTCCGTCCAACCAGTCGCTCAACCTGAGCGCGGCGGACAAAGCGGTTACCATCCGGCAAGCTCGCGGGCGCCGCGCCCGGTTAGCTTGGTCCTTAGTGCGTCAAGCGAAGCTTGACGTTTCTTGCAGGGTGAAAGACCCTGTCCGGTAAGGGTTAACCACCTGCCCCCGTATCGAGTCT
>JBOICY010000381.1:0-9302 GCA_050740335.1 Methylococcales bacterium
CAAGGATGTGGTCGCTGCAGTTGCAGTCCCTGGCAACTGAATTCCGGCAATCCCTGCCGGAATGACGGATTTATGTGGTTCAGATTGACTGCCTACTAGAATGTTCCCTGCGACCGCTGTTGGCACGCCAATCTTCGGGAACACCCCGGGCGCTCGGACTAGCGGGGACTATTCGCCTTCGTATCGCGATCCATGGCCAGCAGCGCTTGAGTTATCGTCTTGCTTCCAACCATTTGCCGATTGCCGGCGGGATTTCTTTTTGCGCCCGGCCACTGACATAAATTCCGATATGGCCGCCCGGGAATTCGATTTCCGCGTAATCTTTGTTCGAAATCAGGTTTTTTAACACCTTGGACGCGGCTGGCGGTACCAGGTGGTCCAGAGTCGCGTAGACATTCAGAACCGGCATCGTGACATTTTTCAGGTCGACCTCATAGTCCCCGATCTTCAGGCCCCCTTCGACCAGTTGGTTTTGCTTGTAGAAGAAGGTGCAGAACTCACGCCAGGCCTGTCCTGCCTGGTCCGGGCTGTCGAAGATCCACTTTTCCATGCGCATGAAATTCCTGGCTTGTCTCGGGTCCGCCAGAATATTGACCATATCCAGATATTTCTGCCCGCACAGGCGCATTGGCTTCAGGGCTAGAAACGTATAATTCATCATGTTCCCGGACAGGTTGCCCATCGCGGCGACAGCCTTGTCGACGTCAATATTCTGGATCCACCGGCTCAACATGTTGTCGTCGGTCTTGAAATCGATCGGTGCCACCATGGTGATGAGATTCGCGATCTTATCCGGATGCATGGCGCTGTAGCACAGACTGAACGTTCCACCCTGACAAATCCCGAGCAGATTGATTTTGTCGACTTCATGCCGTTTACGGACCAAATCGACGCAACGGTCGAGGTAGCCGTTCAGGTAGTCGTCCAGGTTTAGAAATTTGTCGGCCTGATCGGGGTATCCCCAATCGATCAGAAAGACATCCTGGCCCGCATCCATCAGGCCCCCGATCGTCGAACGGTCTTCCTGCAAATCGGCCATATAGGGCCGGTTGACCAGGGCGTACACGATCAAAAGCGGGGTTGAATTCAGTTTTTTTCCGCTCTTCGGTCGATAATGGTAAAGTACCACCTTATCTTCTTGATAAATCGCTTCACGCGGCGTGACACCGGACTCTATTTCGCCGATCTCGCTGAGATTTCTGAGGCCCTTGGCCAGGTTTGATTGAAATTGCTGAATTTCTTCCAGCGCTTTTTCGGGAGTGATTTTAAGAGCTTCCACAATGTGTCTCCTTAGGTTTCAACCTATTTCGTCGAGGGTGTGCTGGTGGATTTCGACGCCGCGGAGGTTCTGCGGCGTGTGGTCGTACGACGCGGAGTCGTCGAGGACGCGGGTTTGGTCTCCGCCACGGCGGGTTTTTCCGGCTGTGGCTCGGGACTGGCCTTCGCGCTTTCGGTCAGTTGTCTAACTTGTTCTTTGAGCGCTTCCATTTCAGCCCGCATTTTATGTTTTTCCCTGCGTTCTTCCTGGAAGCGCCGATGCAGGGTATCGAGTTCTCTGCGCGAGGGCATGCCGCAGGCTTCCAGCGAATCATCCTGCAATTCCCGACCGGTCACAGTCACGCTCATCAGGCTGTTGACCATGTCGCTGTAAGCCGTATTATATTCCGGCTGCATGACCGCATCGGCATAAACTTCCTCGTAGCAATCCACCCATAGGTCGTAAACCTCCCGGTAAGAATCCGGATATTCGTTGGTGGAAAACATTTCGATGATCTTTTTTTGTAAAAGATCAATCGCCAGGTTCCCGATTTTGATCTGGACCTCAATGAATTCGCCGCAGGCGATCTGGAATTCCGAGGTCTGCTCCGCCAGTTTTTGCAGCAGTTCCTGCTTTTCTCGTGACGGGCCGATTCCGGGTACGCTCAGGAGTTGTTTTTCCGTACCCTGGAATTGTTTGATAAAGTCCGGGAGCAAGTCTCCAGGTGACTGAAATCGTTCGATTACGAACTTGTGCCACAATTCCATCGGAAACGAAGAAGTGCCAGCGGCTAGGGTACCGCGAAGGCCGTCGAAAGTCTTGCTGATAACTTTTTCCCAATCCCCTCCGTTACTTTGGACATTCATCGCTTCACTCAACGAACCTTTAATCGCGGAGGCCATATTAAAGAAGGTTCTGCTCTGATCGACCAACCTGGAAAATACGTCCAGGGACTCCGTAGCCGTATGATTGGAAAGCCCTTTCCACCATTTGTCGAGCGCCTCTGCCCAAGGATTTCCAGGCTGGTTCCCTGCAATCGAAGATTTCGCAATCGATTGCCAGGTATCCATATAGGATTTCTGATAATTTTGCCATTGGTCGAACAGGGCCGAAAATGGGGGGGTCTGCATGGATGTTCTCCTTAGAGTTGCCAGGATGGTAACGATAACACTTTAAAATTGACTTTCGCTAGGTTAGCATATATCATTTGTGCAGCGCAACAATTTACAACTGACATTTTTGATAACCTGTCGAGGAGAAATCTTATGAGTGAAGCAGTGATCGTTGCTGCCGGCCGCACGGCGGTCGGTAACTTTTTGGGTTCGCTGTCGACCATTTCCGCGGCGCAGCTCGGAGCGGAAGTCATTAAAGCGCTGCTTGCGAAAACCGGTATTCGGCCGGAGCAGATCGATGAAGTCATCATGGGCCAGGTGTTGACCGCGGGTGTCGGGCAGAATCCCGCGCGCCAGGCAGCGATTTTCGCGGGTCTGCCGCCAACTGTTCCGGCCACGACGATCAACAAGGTGTGCGGAAGCGGCGTCAAATCGGTCCAACTGGCCGCGCAGGCGATCAAGGCTGGCGATGCCGGAATCGTGATCGCGGGCGGTCAGGAGAACATGAGTCTGGCTCCGCATCTGCTGGATGGATCTCGAAACGGCACGAAGACGGGGCCGATTACGCTCAAGGATTCGATGATCGTGGATGGCTTGTGGGATGTATTCAATGACTATCATATGGGCACGACCGCGGAAAACATCGCGCAGAAATATGAATTGAAACGCGAAGCCCAGGATCAATTCGCGGCCGCTTCGCAACAGAAAGCCGAAGCGGCCCAGAAAGCCGGAAAATTTGCCGATGAAATCATTCCGATCCTGATCCCGCAGAAGAAGGGCGACCCGATGGTTTTCGACACCGATGAATTTCCGCGTCACGGCACCACCGCGGAAGCATTGAGCAAGCTGCGTCCGGCCTTTTCAAAGGACGGAACGGTCACTGCGGGGAATGCATCGGGAATCAACGATGGCGCGGCCGCGGTGATCGTCATGGCTCGCGACAAAGCCGAGGAACTCGGTCTTAAGCCCTTGGTGAGCATCAAAGCCTGCGCGAGCGCGGGCGTGGATCCGTCCATCATGGGAACTGGTCCGATTCCTGCTTCAACAAAGTGTCTCAAGAAAGCGGGCTGGGGAATCGGTGATCTCGACCTGGTTGAAGCGAATGAAGCCTTCGCGGCCCAGGCCATGTCGGTGAATAATGATCTGGGTTGGGACCTAAGCAAGGTCAATGTCAATGGAGGCGCGATCGCGATGGGGCACCCGATTGGTGCATCCGGAACGCGGATCCTGGTCAGTCTGATACACGAAATGATCAAGCGGGATGCGCATAAAGGATTGGCCACCCTTTGCATAGGCGGTGGCCAGGGGATTGCAATTGCGGTTGAACGATAAGCATGCTGAACAAACGGATCGGCGGGACTTTCCTGTGAGGACGATTAAAAAATACCCCAATCGCCGTCTATACGATACGGAGGCCAGCCGATACATCACGCTGGCCGATGTTCGTGGAATGGTTTTGAAGGGAATTGAGTTTGAAGTTGTGAATGCGACTTCGAACGAAGACATCACCCGGTGTATCCTGCTGCAGATCATCCTGGAGCAGGAAAACGACGGGGAACACCTGTTCACCTCGGATGTATTGTCAAAATTTATTCGCTTTTATCAGGAAGATACACGGGGCGTGTTCAGTAATTATCTGGAAAAGACGATGTCGTTTTTTCTCGAACAGCAGAAGATTCTGCAACAGCGGTTTGTGGAATCCATTGCATCCAATCCTTTTGAGTCAATTACCGAGCTTACCAGCAAGAACATGGAATTATGGCAGGAAATGCAGAAAAAATTCATTGAAGGTGTAGGGTTCGGGCATGTAAAGAAGTCGAGTAAAGAGTAACCATTCAGGAGTAGTCAATCATGTCCAATGAAAAACAGAAAGTAGCACTCGTTACCGGTGGAATCGGTGGTATCGGTACCGAAATATGTAAGGCCCTGATCGATCAGGGCAGACGGGTTTATGCGGCTCATCTATTGTCTGAAACGGAAAAAGCCAAGGAATGGAAGACGGAAATGGCGCTCAGCGGTTATGAGGTCGGCACCGTACCGGTAGACGTGGCATCCTTCGACTCTTGCGCCGAGATGGTCAAGAAGATTGAAGCCGAGGCCGGCCCGGTCGCGATCCTGGTCAATTGCGCCGGAATTACGCGCGACACCACGCTGCGTAAGATGGACCAGGAGTTCTGGCGGTCCGTGATTGATGTCAATCTGAACAGTGTGTACAACGTAACGCGCCAGGTGATCAATCGGATGCTGGAGGCGGGATTCGGCCGGATTGTCAATATTTCCTCGGTCAACGGCCAGAAAGGACAATTCGGGCAAACCAATTATTCCGCGTCGAAAGCCGGGATTCATGGTTTCACCATGGCGCTCGCGCAGGAAACGGCAAAGAAGGGCATCACGGTCAATTCGGTGTCTCCGGGTTATATTGACACATCGTTGACCGCGGCAGTCCCCGAAGATGTGCGGAATGCGATCGTCGCGGGCATCCCGGTCGGGAGGATGGGGAAACCCGAGGAAATCGCGCATACCGTCGCGTTCCTGGCGGCTGACGATACGACCTATATTACCGGCGCGAATATTCCGGTCAATGGCGGGCTATATATGTCCTATTGAGATCTGACCCGGGGTTTTCGGAACAAAGGGCCTGTGTGGAGGACATGGGCCCTGAATTGCGCGCCTCCTAACCCATAAAATCCCATATTTCCATCTATCACCATTAGCATGGACCAACCATCGATTCTTGAGTACTTTTCCATTTAACAAAAAAGAGTATTTATTTTTTCGTATCACTTTAGCGGTCTGAAAGATTTCGCTGACGTCTGAAGCTAACATTGTGTAGTGTTCTCCGCGTGGAGAACAGTACGATCCGATTTTGTTTCTCTACCGCGGCCGCGATCTGAGGGCAGCGGATATCGCGTTTATTCGCGAAGCGGTCATGACCCACTGCGCACGGGGGCGTACCACCATCGGGGTGCGGCTGTGTGAGGAGTGGAACTGGCGCCAAACGAACGGGGAATACAAGGCGTTTGCGGCACGGGATCTGTTGCTGCGGTTGGAGCGAGCCGGGCTGATCGAACTGCCGCCGCCGCAACGGGTGAAGGTGAACCGCCCGAAGAACTACGCGCAGATCCCTTTCTTCCTGCAAACTCCGCTGAGCGGGATGCTTGCGGAGCATGCGGCGCCGGTAGTCAAAGAGGTACATGGCGCGGACCACTACCTAGGCAGGATTATCTGCTCGCGCAGTATCACTACCTGGGCCGTCCCGGGCTCGTCGGGGAGCACCTCAAGCAACTGGTGTTCATCGGGGATCAAGTGGTCGGCTGCCTGGGGTGGGCGAGTGCCGCCTGGAAGATTGCCGCGCGCGGACTTCCCGCCTGCTGGCAGCGTCGCTACGGGCACGCGGTGCATCTGGCCGAGACGTTTGTGGATTCCTCGCGCTTTGCAGGCACCTGCTAGCGGGCCGCCAATTGGATCTGCGTTGGACAGACCCAAGGGCATGCCAAACGCGGTCATGGGTATCCTCGCCACGGCGTGGTCAAAGCCATTGATCTGTATCCACTCACGCGGTACTGGCGCGCAGCGCTCACCCACGAGAACCTCGTGCTATGAATCACGCGCAGGCGCTGGCCATTCTGGATCTGCCCGGTGCGCGAGGGCGTGACCGCGATTCTCGCGCTCGCGGAAAAAGCCGAGCAGTGGGAGCGGCTGCACGGTCCCGGTGCCGACCCGGCCATCCGCCCCACCACGCCATCGGGAATGCAGCCGGTGTACCTGAAGCCGAGTCCGAAACGGCGGGAGCGACCCTGGCCGCAAGGCGGGTCACCCCGGGGCGTGTCGCGACCTGCCCGAGCACATCGATCAGCAACTTGAACACACGCTGACCAACTGCCCGGCGTGTGGTACGGCCGTCGGCGAGCCGCTCCGCGCGCATACCCGGATCATCGAAGACATCCCGAAGGTCACCCCGCTGGTGGTCGCCCACACCGTCTGCCCGGTTACTGGTGTGGCACCTGCAAAACCATCGTGACCCCGAAGGTCACCGCCGCGTTGCCGCGCGCCAGCCTGGGACTTTACCTCGTGGCGTATACTGCCTGGTTGCACTATTTCATCGGGGTGAGTGTCGGCAACTGCGTGAGGATCGCCCAAACTGCCCGGGGCTTTACGGTCAGTCCCGGCGGATTGACCCAGGCGTGGAAGAGTCTGGCCACGCAACTGCAAGGCGACTACGACCGCATCGGCCAGCAACTCCACAGCGCCGCGCTGCTATGCGCCGATGAGACCGGCTGGCACATCAACGGCGTAACCTGCTGGTTGTGGGCGTTCGCCACCCGGCAGTACGGCTACTACGTGATCGATCGCCGACGCAGCACGCAGGGAGTCAAGCGGGTGCGGCGTCATCGCCATGAACTGCTGACGTTTCTCGATTGCCTGATAACGTGAGCCCGTACAACAATCATGCAGAACAGCCGATCCGTACCGCTGTGCACATCCGTAAAGTCAGCCAACAGAACCGCTCATCCGCCGCTGCAAAAACCCACGCCATCCTGTTGACCCTATTCGGTTCGGCACACTGGCAGAAACTCAACCCCCTCGATCACGTGATGCAACTGGCGAGAGCCGCCATCCTCCGTCAATCCAACGCCACCCCCAGCGTCATCCCACTAAAAAAAACCGCTTGACGTTTTCAGAAGGATAAAGTGATACATTTTTCCTATACCCACCAACAAGACGGTGGGGCAAAGTTATGCGTTCAAACTCCTGATTATACTGCGAACGGGCACAATTTACCGAATCTAGATTAGCTTCTCCAGCCGTCACCCCGGCGAAAGCCGGGATCCAGCGCAGCCTATAAAGTCCCTCTTGGATACCGGTTTTCGCCGGCATGACGCCGGCGGAATCCGTCCATGGTTCCGCATTACACGGCTTTCGCGGGACTGGGAATCGTGATATTCGCTACCCTGTACCTGGCAGGCGAGAGCGGTGCGGTTGCAGCCGAACCGCCATCACCCGTCCCCGCCCCGGCAAACCGCTGGTCGTTCAACGTCAATCTCCATATGTGGCTGCCCGGTGTCGAGGGCGATTTTTCCGCGGGTCCGGTGAAACGGTCCGTCGACGAGACCTTCATCGGCATCGCCGATGCCTCGCATCACTTCCCTTTAGGGTTTAATGGCCGGTTCGAAACCCACTATGAGTGCTCGGCACTGTACCTAGTAGTCAGTCATGTTAAATCGCAATGCCCCGTCACCCCGGCAGATACCGTCTTAAAATCGAGGTGTCAACAATTATTTTGAGCCTGCGTAAAGGGGGTCGAAAGGCTTGCCGGATTGGATGACTCCGAAGGCGATAGGCAGATCAACTTACGCATCGCGGCGCAGACGATGGCCTTGCCGTTTTTGCCATTGGCTTTGAGGCGCAGGCAGAAGGCGCGGATGACCGGGTTGTGGGCCCAGGTGGCCTTGGCGGGCATATACAGCACTTTGCGCAAAATCGGATCGCCGTTTTTAGAGATACGGGTTTGCCCCACCCAGGTTCCGGACTGCCTGACAGCGGGCGCCAAGCCGGCAAAGGCCACCACTTGCTTGGCGTCGGTAAAGCCTTGGTGAGGACTCAGCATACCACCAGTAAATGAGCCACCGTGGCGGCACCGATGCCGGGAAGGCAGATTCGAGTAATTTGCGGTGTTGATCGAGATCCGGACAAGCGCCGATAGGCAGGTCGCGATCGCATCGCGAATCGTTTTGATTTCGTTATCGATGGCGTTCAGGATTGTGTGGATGGATTGGGCCACGGCGGCATCCGCGGTTTCCAGACGATTGCGCTCCATTTGCTGGATTTCCAGTAAATGCTCGAGACGGCGTGTGAGTGCTTGCAAGCGACGAATGTCCGGCGGGGGTGGCGTCCATAGCGGCGGCTGCATGACCAAGGCATAGCGCGCAATCAGTTTGGCATCGGCCTTGTCAGTCTTGGCTCGACTTGCCGTTCTGATTTCGCAAAAGCGTGGATTTTGGCCGGATTCACGAGGCTTACCGGATCGCCTTGTGCCACCAGAAAGTCGGCCAGAGGCAGGCTATACGATCCCGGGCAGCCTCCAGACAAATCAGCGGTGATTTGCCGATAGATTGAACGCTTGAATCCACTGAATGAAGGCCTCGAACCCGGCTTTGTCATTGGGAAAATGTTGGTGTTTATATTGGCCTTGCAAAAACCGTACGACATCGAATTTTTTCTTGGCGATATCTACCCCGAGGGTGATTTGAAACAGGCAACGAACACTCCGAAAAAATCATAAAAAAATAAAACCACCGATTGAATCGATTCAGGAACCACACGCCCCGTTCAGCCTTATTCATGCAGGCTCGAAGCCTCAGTATACCGTTCGAACAACACGAGCGAGTGTTGATGGTGGAGAAGTTCAATCTGCCGGTCAGGTTCAAAGCCTCAGGGATTGCGCGACTTTCTCCTCCATCCTCCCGATGATCAGTCGGGGATTCTGGGTTCTCTATGAGCCAAAATCAAGATATAAGGGATTGCCGGGGTCCAGAACACAAGGATGTGATCGCTGCAGTGGCCGTCCTTGGCAACTGGATTACGGCAAACCCTGCCGGAATGACGGTTTTATGTGATTCAGATTGACTGCCTACTAGAGTCCCGGTTGTTGGCCCGCGGTAGCGGCGATGTTCGGAGACTTTCGCGGGGTGCTATACATCAAATAGGCCACCAGCATCTCATTGTCGCTTAATTGTCCCCAGCGGACTTCTTGCTCCGGGTTTGGATTGAGCGGGTTTTTCGCCGAATTGTCGAATTCGGCATTCACGATCACTTGTGTGCCGGCCGGGAGCGGTTTCGGAGTTTTGAGCTGGTAGGCGGTCTGCCATTGAAAATGGTAATCGGGAACCGAAAGCAGCGCCTCCTCTCGACCATCCGGATAGGCGGCGCTC
>JBOICY010000382.1:0-7677 GCA_050740335.1 Methylococcales bacterium
CAACATCGCCGAACCGGCCGTGCGCATGCCTGCCAGGTCAAACAGAACATCTGCGGCGGGTTTCGTACTCCGGCAGGCCTCGAAACCTTCTGTACCCTGCGCTCCGCTCTCGTCACCCTCCACCAGCAGGACACCAACCTCTTCCAAGCGCTAACCCTCACCTTCCAGGGCTACCCTCCCCAGCCCCTTTTCTTCTGACTACAACTTCACAAGCTGACGGCCCGTACCTGAATAGTTACAGTAAATATTTGTAAACTGCGATGACTAAGACCCTGAACCAGGTCAAAGAGGTTTTCCCTTACCTTCGGGTTAAAGGTGCGCCTGCTGCCATAGATTTTTACAAGAACGTTTTCGGCGCCCAGGAACGCTACCGCCTGACGGAACCCAGTGGTCGAATCGGCCACGTCGAACTCGATCTTGGCAATATCGTGCTGATGCTTTCCGATGAATATCCCGAATTCGGAATTCTGGCGCCGCAAACGCCGGGGGCCACTGGTATGGTGATTCACCTGCACGTCGACAACGCCGACGAGATCGCGGCGCGTGCCATCGCCTCAGGAGCGACCATGGTTCAGGAGCCTGCCGACCATTTTTATGGCGAACGCAGTTGCACGATTCGTGACCCTTTCGGTCACGAATGGATGCTGGGACATGAAATAGAAAAAGTCTCGCCCGAAGAAATGCAGCGCAGGTTCACTGCTCTGTTCAAATGAATATGACTTTTACTTTTGCGGTCAAGCGGGAAACGTCAGGCCCAACAAGAGGGAAAGGTGCGTATGGTCACTGTCATTGAATTTATTGCAGTCTTGAGTTGCACTCTTTTCACCGGAGCCGCGATCTACATCAATCTCGTCGAGCACCCCGCGCGTATGGGCTGCGACACGATAACAGCGGCCACTGTCTGGGCGCCAAGCTACAAGCGGGCAACCGTCATGCAGGCTTCATTGGCCATCTTGAGCTTCCTTGCCGGCGTATCGGCCGGGTTGCTCGGCGGCGGCATCCTCTGGCTCACCGGCGCAGGAGCCATCGGCTTAGTCGTGCCGTTCACTTTCATCGCCATCATGCCCGTTAACCATCAACTTCTGGAGCCCGGGCGAGACCTTGCGTCGGATGAAACCCGAGAATTACTGGAGAAGTGGGGCAGGTTGCACGCAGTCCGCAGCGTACTAAGTTTGGCGGGATCAGTAATCTATTTAGGAGGAATATTTTAGGGTTGTTAAAGATGGGTTAGAACCCGGTAGAATGCAGCCAGTAGATGCGTTCCGCCGGGTTTTTTCAGTAAAAGGGCTTTTGTTTCGCGGGCCGTTTAACTAAATTTGTAGTAAAAGAGAATTCGCCCTGATGTAAAAACTTTGCAAAGCAACTGCATCGAAATAGAGATCAGTCATTCAACGTTTTCTACCGGCCTAAATCAAATTTTCGGATCGTTTACATTCTTCCTCCCCCAAGAACCCAGGAACAGATCGATGAAACTCAAAACCATCATTCTGGCCGCCGGCCAGGGAACCCGAATGAAATCTTCCGTGCCAAAGGTCCTGCACAAATTGGGTGGATTGGCGTTGCTCGAGCATGCCGTCAACCTCGCGGCAAGCCTTGAATCGGAAGACACCACGGTTATTTATGGATACGGGGGGGGAAGAGTTCCGGCGGAGCTTGGCTACTTGAACGCAAGCTGGGTTGAACAGAGGGAGCAACTTGGAACCGGTCACGCGGTGATGCAGGTTGCCGATTCGATTCGCGATGATCAAACCGTGCTGATCCTGTATGGAGATGTTCCGCTGCTGCAGAAAACTACGGCGGAAAATCTGCTTGCTCGCATTGTCGAAAATAATCTGGTCTTGTTGACGGTCGAGCTTGAGGACCCCTTCGGTTACGGCCGGATCGTCAGGAATCCCTCAAACAACCGGATCGAAAGGATCGTGGAAGAAAAAGACGCAAGCGAAGACGAAAAACGATTGACCGAAGTCAACACCGGAATCGTTGCGGTGCAAGGGAATTTGCTGAAAAAATGGTTGTCGGAATTGAAAAACGACAATGCCCAGGGGGAATACTATCTGACCGACATCATCGCCTTGGCGGTACGGCAAGGCCGCCGTGTCGAATCGGTTCAGGCGTCTGGCAAAGATGAAGTCCTCGGAGTCAACGATCGGGTACAGCTTGCCTGTCTGGAGCGGGTATTCCAGAAACAACAGGCGGTGGTTCTGATGGCCGCTGGAGTGACCTTGAAAGACCCGGAGCGTTTTGATTTGCGCGGGCAAATTGTCAGCTTTGGACAGGACGTGGAAATCGATATCGACGTGATACTCGAAGGCCGGATCAGCCTCGGCGAGAATGTTCGGATCGCTTCCCATTGCGTGATCAAAAATACCAGTATCGGCGACAACGTCGAAATTTTATCGCATTCGGTCATAGAAGGCGCGGTGATCGGTGATTCCAGCCGGATCGGACCGTTCGCGAGAATCCGGTCCGATACGGATATCCGCGATCATGTCCATGTCGGCAACTTTGTCGAGATCAAAAAATCAAGCATCGATAGCGGATCAAAGGTCAATCACCTGAGCTATATCGGAGATACCACGATCGGTTCGCGCGTCAATATCGGAGCCGGAACGATCACCTGCAATTACGACGGCGCGAACAAATACGGAACCGTAATCGAAGACGAGGTCTTCGTGGGATCGGACACGCAGTTGGTCGCCCCGGTGACGCTTCGGAAAGGATCGATGATTGGCGCGGGTTCGACGATCACGAAAGACACTCCGGAAGACCAGTTGACTTTGAGCCGGAGCGAGCAATATACGATCAAGGGCTGGGTGCGCCCGACCAAGAGGAGTTCTTAGTATGTGCGGTATTGTCGGCGCGGTCGCGCAACGAGATGTGGTCCCGATTCTTATTGAGGGCTTGCGCCGTCTGGAATACCGTGGCTATGACTCGGCCGGAATCGCGGTTTTGAACGGCCCGGATATCGAGCGGAAGCGTAAACTGGGTAAAGTCGCCGAACTCAGCGATTTCCTCGAGCGCGAAACGCTGCGCGGTTCCACCGGGGTTGCGCACACTCGCTGGGCGACTCACGGAGTTCCGAGTGAAAGCAATGCCCACCCGCATATCTGCCGGAATCGGGTCGCGATCGTTCACAATGGAATCATCGAAAATCACGAAGAGTTGCGGCAAAGGCAAGGCCAGAACGGCCACTCCTTCTCGTCCCAAACCGATACCGAAGTGGTGGTCAACGAGATATACGACCAACTGAAAGTCAGCGATTCCCTGCTCGAAGCTGTTCAGGCAACGCTCAAATGTTTGCAAGGCGCCTATGCGCTCGGCGTGATCTGCATCGACGCGCCCGAGACTGTGGTCGCCTGCCGCAAGGGGAGTCCCCTGGTCATCGGAATCGGAATCGGAGAAAATTTCATCGCCTCGGACGTTGCGGCACTGATCCCGGTCACTCAGCGATTCATATTCCTCGAAGACGGGGATATCGCAGAGATCCGTCGCGATCGTGTGAACATTTTCGATGAATCGGGCCGTCCCGTTCAACGGGCGATCCGGGAAAGCCAACTCAAGGCCGATTCGGTCGAGCGCGGCCAATACCGCCATTACATGCTCAAGGAGATTTTCGAGCAGCCGCGCGCGATCGCGGAAACCCTCGAAGGCCGTTTCAATGGTTTGAAACTACTCGAGGAAACATTCGGTCCGGGATGCGGCACGATTTTCGATCAGGTCGAACGAATCCAGATTCTGGGCTGCGGGACCAGCTATCATGCCGGACTCGTGGCGCGCTATTGGTTTGAATCGATAGCCGGGGTTCCGTGCAATGTGGAAATCGCGAGCGAATTTCGTTATCGCGATCCAGTCGTGAGCCCGAACACCTTGATTGTGACCGTATCTCAGTCCGGTGAAACCGCCGACACCCTGGCGGCCTTGCACGAAGCCAAGAGATTGGGCGGGAAACACGCGCTCACGATCTGTAATGTCATGGAAAGCTCGCTGGTCCGCGATTCGAACCTGGTTTTACTGACTCGCGCGGGCCCCGAAATCGGCGTGGCGTCAACCAAGGCCTTTACCACTCAGTTGGTATCGTTAATGCTGCTGGTGATTGCGATCGGCCGCCGATTCAAGCTCGATCCGGTCGAGGAAAAAAAGATCGCATCCCAGTTATTCAGTCTGCCGGCGCGGATCGAGGACGTATTGGCACTGAATGACCAGATCGAAGCATTGTCGAAACGCTTCGCCGACAAGCAGCACACGCTCTTTCTCGGCCGCGGCAGCCACTTCCCGATCGCGATGGAGGGTGCGCTCAAACTCAAGGAAATCTCCTATATCCATGCCGAAGCCTACGCGGCCGGAGAATTGAAACACGGACCGCTCGCGCTGGTCGATTCCGAAATGCCGGTCATCGCGGTCGCCCCGAACAACCCCTTGCTGGAAAAGCTCAAATCCAATCTCCATGAAGTCAGCGCGCGCGGAGGGCAGTTGATCGTCTTCGCGGACGAAACCCTGAAAGTCAAAAGCGACGAAAACGTCTTTGTCCTGACCGTAACCCCGAGCGAAAACGAAATGTCGCCGGTTGTGTTTACGATCCCGCTCCAGTTGTTGGCCTATCACGTCGCGATTATCAAGGGGACTGACGTGGATCAGCCGAGAAATCTCGCCAAGTCCGTGACTGTTGAATAAATCCCGCTTGCATGTCAATAAATACCCTGCTCCGTGCTTCCGTCACCAAACCTTTGGCTTCCGCTTTGGCGATGACGTTGGAGAAGAGGGTCAAATCGTTTAAAAAAGCAAACCAAGTCGCTAAAACAAATGATCAGAAAACCAGATCCCAATTGCTCCATATTGCACTTCCGTTAGGCCGGGTCGGACAAAAATGAAAAGCCGGCGCCGACGAAAGAAAATGGGCACTGGGTACGATTAGCGCCATTCTTGGCGCGGTCGGCGGCTATCTGGTCGGTCGCAAGGGAATCTAACCATGATCGGTTTCCGCTTATGCTTTCATTCCCAGACCCGCGTTGGATTGCAGTTGTCCCTGCTTGATGTATTTCCCGAAGGTTCAGTTTAGATTCATTCCACCGGCTATCCCGGTTCTTCCCGCATGGATTTCCGATCGAAAGGTGCGATTAAAAGTGAGGCAAGTTCTATGAAACCAAAAAAATATAGCTCCATGTGAAATCGAGTGGGTAGCATCTCGGTTTTGCCATTTTTTCCGTTCGTGCTGAGCTTGTCGAAGGAAGCTTGTCGAAGGATGAACGGAAAAAATGGCCAAACCTTCTTACTTCCCGTTCTTGATGCGTACTATAGGGCGGCGAGGGCTGGAAAATTGCCGCCAAGACCTGCTGGATCCCGCGCACTGTGGTCAACGGATCGGCGACATCGCGTCTCGTTGGGGTTTTAACGACTTGTCGCACTTCAGCCGGGTTTTCTAAGAAAGATACGGCTGTTCTCCCAAGGACTACCACGAACCAGGGGTGAGCGGTACCGATGACGCCGCCCGCTAAATACGGTGTTTTTTGATCCCCATACTAAAACCAGTACCGGTGTACGGAGTCAAATAAAAGTCCGGGAAAAAACTAAGTTTTTCGGAAATGGACCGGCCAGACTGCCCTACCCGAAGAACATCGGCCTATCCTTCGAAATTTTTTTGGATGTCCGGGTATCGCATTGCATTGATCTCGTATCCCAGGCGATGTGCCTGGTCGATCGTCATCAGAAACGAACCGGAATGCCGGCCGGTCCAAGCCAGACCCGCATCTTCTGACTTGAAAAAATGGACAAAATGACAAAAGTGAGCCGCCACATTTTCTTTAACCAGGGCGGCCGCCGGGGTCATGAACGAGATTACAGCATCTCCGGGTTGAAACTGTTCCACGCACTGCGGGCTTAAGGTCAGGCATATTCGGGCGCGGGTGGTTGCGCACTGCGATTCGACCCGTGCATGGGCCTCAAGGATTTCCGGCAGAAACAACGCGTCCCAGGCGCACCAGGTATACAGCTTTTCGCCGCCAACCTCGAAACGATGATGGGTCGGCTCGATGCTAAGGCCCCAGTACCCCACAATTCGATTCCGATCATCAAAATGGATACCCCACCAGCGGTTTAACAACTCCTGGAGGGTTACAACGGACACTTGCAAACTTTCGGCAAGCATTTGCCGGGTGACGGGGCTTCCTTTGCACAGTAATCGATAAATTTGTATGGAAACCTGTTGCTCGAATTTGTTCATTACCGGAAATGCGGGCCGAAGGCTTTCAACCAGATCATCCAGATTCGGGTTTTCAATCGCATTCAGTCGCATTCCACGGAATCCTCGCGGGCGTCTGTGTCAGCCGCGTTCAGAATCGCCTGCGGATCCTTCCGAAAGCTTGATCGGTTGATTGTACCCTGGTTTGGGTTTAATCAGGGATCCCGGCTTGTTGTGATCGTCGATCAGCCTGCACAGCAGGAAAGCTGTTTGACATCCTTGGCAAAGGTCTGAGCGCAAAGCTTGAGTCCTTCGACCATGGTCAGATAAGGAAACAACTGACCGGCCAGTTCATCGACCGTCATCCGGTTGCGGATCGCGAGCGCGGCGGTCTGGATCATCTCGCCGGCTTCCGGGGCGACGATCTGTACGCCGAGCAGGCGACCGCTCGCCTTTTCCGCGACCAGTTTAACGAATCCACGGGTTTCGAAGTTCGCCAGCGCGCGCGGCACATTATCCAGGGTCAGGGTTCGACTCTCGGTTTCGATATTCCGCGTATGCGCTTGGGCTTCGTTCAAACCCACGGTGGCCATTTGCGGATCGGTGAATATCACCGCCGGCATCGCCGAGAGATCCAGCGAAGCGTCGCCGCCGGTCATGTTGATCGCGGCCCGGGTCCCGGCGGCGGCGGCTACATACACAAACTGCGGTTGGCTGGTGCAATCACCGGCCGCATAAATGTGGTCCACGCTGGTCCGCAACTGGTCGTCCACCTGGACCGCACCCGATCGGTGGGTTTTCACGCCGGCCTTGTCCAGAGCCAGCGATTCGGTATTCGGCGGGCGTCCGGTCGCGATCAGCAAATGTTCGCCCTGGATGATTTCATGCGCGGTGTTGACGATAAATTTTCCGGAAGAAAACAAGCCTTTCTTGTAGTGGATGGCTTCCGCGTGGGTATGGGTCAGGATGCGCATCCCTTCAGCCTCGAGCACCTTTTGCAGTTCGGCGCCGATCGCGGGGTCTTCGCTGTACATCAGCGTATGCCGCGCGAGCAGCGTGACTTTGGATCCGAGCCGGAGAAAAGCCTGCGCCAGTTCCAGGGCGACAATGCCGGCGCCGATCACGATCAGGTGTTCCGGTAGTTTTTCGGCAACCAAGGCTGCGGTGGAAGTCCAGTGGGGCGTGCCCGCAAGCCCCGGAATCGGTGGAATCGCAGGCGTCGAGCCGGTGGCGATCAGGAACCGGTCGGCAGTGATCTCGATATAGTCTCCGTGTTTCTGGTCAACGATCAAAGTGTGGGCATCCCGGAAACGGGCATCGCCCCGGAGCAGCGTCATTCCGGACTGGGCCTTGAGGATGTCTTCATATTTGGAGGCCCGCAATTCATTCACGCGGGCCTGCTGCTGCGCGACCAGTTCGCCGCGATTGATCACCGGAATCTGCTTTTTAAGGCCTTTAAACGCATTCGATTTCTGATGGTGGGCGAGCTGCGCGGCGCGAAT
>JBOICY010000383.1:0-9257 GCA_050740335.1 Methylococcales bacterium
ACAAAGTAACTCTCCAGAAATGGTTGAAGGCAGGATACGTCTACCGGAAAGAACTCTTTCCAACGAAAGCAGGAACGCCGCAGGGCGGAATCATCTCGCCGAGGTTGGCAAATAGGACGCTCGACGGGCTGTAAGCGGAACTGAGATCCCAATCCGGCGACACGTTAAGATCAGAGGCCAGGCGAATCCATTCGATCCGAAACAGGAAACGTACTGCGAAGATCGCCTCGGTCTGAAGATGAAGGAAAGCCTGACGGGCAGGATGAAGCTGCTGAGACTTTGGTGGAATCAGGAAAAGGAATGCCCGATCTGCCGACAGAAAATCACGAAGGAAACCGGATGGCACGTCCATCACATCCTTCCAAAGTCTGAAGGCGGAAAGGACAACCCCTCGAACCTGGTCACGGTGCACCCCAACTGCCATAGGCAAATCCACAGCCATAGGTTGAAGGTGGCAAAATCGGTTCCCGAAAGGGGACTTTGACGAGGCTTGAGCCGTATGAGGGGGAACTCTCATGTACGGTTCTAAGGGGAGGGAGCAGCGGCAACGCCGTTCTCTTACCCGACCATATGCCATGCAGGTTTTCCAGCCTACGAGGTTATAGGGCCAGCAAGGTCATAGGGTCAGGCTCCGAATTGCGAATCTCGCGGCCTTCAAACAATCACGCCAATCCGACTCGGATGGTATACAAAATAATCGCCTCATTTCGCCCGATTGCGTTTTCCTCTATCGTCTCCAGCGATGGCGCGACCGGCCTTTTCTGGATTTTTGGTAGTTTGAAGTCTTCTTTCTCCGCTTCAACAGTTCTTTCTATCCGTTCCACGAACGCTTCGGTCCGGTGATTTTTGGGACAAGATTCGTTCGCTATCGATCGAAGACGCGCAGATCCGCTTTCTACAGACACTGGACGGGGATCAGCCAAAATAAACATCTCACGGGAGGTTGCCTCGCGGGGCTTTCACAGGTAACGTTGATTCTACAATGTAGGGGCCTTTGGTACCGGTCAAGATCCCATTTTTTTCGCAGCCAGTCACTCCCGGAAGCAACGAGCAGCCGGATCTTCTTTCAGAATTCCGCAAGCTGCGGCATAACCTGAAGAGATATGTTCCGCGATAGTTTCGGTGGAAAATTCGTAATCTTTGGATGGTCCCTCGCCCGGTTCACCGTCGTGTACGATCCGTGTAATAGAAACCGGGCCTGTCGTGCCCACGGTGTCGATGTAGAGCGGGCGCTGTCGGATTCGATCGGCGACTGTTGGGTCGAGTTCGTTCATGAGTTCATCCACAAGTTTCTTGTAACCGTCGAGCAAGTCCCGCAAGCGCATGTCGCGGCGCAATTTTTCCGCGTACAGAATCTCGTCCCGCCGCCCCATTACCTCAACCAGATCGCGCGGCAGGCGTCTGTGCGCGGGGAACAAGTTAACGATATAAACCCGCTTATCCGTCAATCCGCACCGCTCGATGACCTGCTCGAGGGGCGAATTGCTGACGATACCCCCGTCCCAGTAGTGTTTTCCGTTTACGGTCGTCCAGGGAAAACCGGGCGGCAGGCTGCCGCTTGCCAGTAGATGATCGGGGCTGATCTCTTCGATGTAGCTGTCGAACGTTTCGATTTCCGCGCTCTCGACGTTGACGGCGTTAACCAGTAAGCGCACGGGACTGTCCTTGAGCCCATCGAAATCGACATATTTTCGCAGCAGGTCTTTCACCGGTGACGGATCGTAATAGCTGGTCCAATAAAGGGGCCATTGCTCGAGACTCAGCATCGGTTTTGACCAGCGCGGATGGAAAAACTTGGGGACGCCGAATATCAATGTCTGCCAGGATGAAACGAGACGGCGCGCCGCTTCGTTGGGCAATGGCGGTGTGTTTACCGCCAGCTCGCACCAAAATGCTTCGAGGGCTTTCGTTGCGTACCGAGGGTGGCTGGCAACAATGGCCGCGTTGAATGCTCCGATGGAAACCCCTGCGACCACATCGGCATGGATCTTTTTTTGTTCCAGCGCCTTCACGACACCGCATTCGAAGGCGCCGAGTGCGCCGCCCCCCTGTAAGATTAATACCGTTTGCTGCGCCCAGGTGCCGAGAGGCCGCGCCGGGTTGCTCAACAGTTCGGGCTGCTCAACCGCGATGCGGTTCAGGATCAGCGCACCGCTCGCGCACTCTTCGGTCAGCGGTCGTCCGAGCAGAAAGCTCGCTGTGAGTTGCTTGCCATTGAAATACAGGACGGCGAAGGAGTTCTCCGCGGTTGAACCCCGCACGATGCGTTCGGTTGTTCCGGCAACATCTCCGATGAAATTGAAACTGAATTCGAGCACCTCGGAGTAGAAATACGACACCGCGCGGTAGGACTCATGACAACCGAGCATGTTGCGGGCCACGATGCGACCTTGCTTGAGCGCGTTGTCCCAATGTTCGATGCGGCGAACTCGTCGGAACACGGGATCATAGAACTTCGCGACATCGCCCGCCGCATAGATATTCGGCAGCGAAGCTTCCAGGTATTGGTTGACAACCACGCCTTCATCCAGATGCAGTCCACTTGCCTGTAGAAAACCAATCTCAGGCACCGACCCTGCGCCGATCACTGCAATATCGCAGGGAAACGATTTACCGCTTCCGGTGGTCACGGCCGTCACGCGGTCGCGGCCGATAAAACCCGTGACCGTTTCGCCGAAAACGATCTCGACGCCGCGCGCGCGATAGTGCTCGAAGAAGAACGCCGATATCTCGGGTGATTCCAAGCGATTGTAGAGGACAAAGTCTTGGCCGATCAGGGTGGTTTGGATCCCGCGCGTGGTACAGGCCGCAGCCAGTTCCATGGCGATAAAACTCGAGGCCACGACAACCGCCCGTTTGGCCGCGGCCATCGAATTGCGGATCCGAGCGGCGTCGGCGACGGTCCTGAGGTAATGTACGCCTGGCAAATCGGCGCCCGGGACAGTGAGTCGCCGTACGCAGACGCCGGTGGCAATGAGGAGTTTACCGTAATGAAACGCGCCCGCACAATCGGTTTCGACCAACTGCTTTTGGGGCACCAGCCGCGTTGCTCGGGTAGCGAGACGAATATCGATATCGTGCGTTTGGTAATAGGCCTCGGGGTGTATGAGGAAATCCTCAAGCTCATCGTTCTTGAGTAAGTAGTCCTTCGACAAAGGCGGACGATGATAAGGGAGCACCGGTTCCGCGGCCAGCACAGTAATCGATCCGCGAGCGCCCTCGCTGCGCAGGATTTCCGCAGTGGTGCTGCTGGCCAGTCCGCCGCCGATCAGAAGAAAGTCGACCTCCCGAATCACCCCCCGCGTACTCCGTGTCCTGCGGTGTCTGCGTCCCGCGGGGTAATGTCAGGGGACCCGACGATGGTCATTGCATGAACCACCCGTGGCTGACGACGATCGATTGACCGGTCAGCGCATTGGTCGGAAATGCGGCAAGAAAAAGGGTCACCGCGGCAACGTCGCCGGTGGTCGTGAATTCGCCGTCCACGGTTTCCTTCAACATGACATTCTTGATCACGGCTTCCTCGGAAATGCCGAGTTCCTTGGCCTGCTCCGGGATTTGCTTATCGACCAGCGGTGTGCGAACGAATCCGGGACATACGACATTGGCGCGTACGCCATGCGCGGCTCCTTCCTTGGCAACCACCTTGCTCAACCCGATCAGTCCATGCTTGGCGGTCACATAAGGCGCTTTCAGTGGTGACGCCTCTTTCGAGTGTACCGAGCCCATGTAAATAATGCTGCCGCCGTGACCCGCCCGAACCATCTGCCGCAAACACGCACGGGTCGTTAAGAAGGCTCCATCCAGGTGGATGGCCAGAAGCTTGCGCCAATTGTCCAGAGACAGTTCCACCACCGGATCAATGTGCTGGACCCCGGCATTGCTGATCAGCACGTCGATGTGTCCGAAAGTATTTATGGCCATTCCGAATCCAGCCTCTACCTGCGCTTCCTGAGTGACATCCATCGCGACCGCGAGGCCGGTACCCCCGAACTGATTGATTGTATCGACCGCGGCTTGAGCGCTTTCCAGACTCAAATCCGCAATGACCACTTTGGCGCCTGCGCGGGCGAAGGTTTGCGCGATGTTCTTGCCAATCCCGCTTGCCGCACCGGTTATCAGTGCTACTTTACCGTCGATTCGCATAATGTCGCCTTCAAATTGAGATTTTCAGTTGGGTTCCCAAATAATCGAACACGACCTCACCCAACGGCAGGGTAAGATCGGTGAGGATGTGGACCGCCGAGATGACTTCCAGCACGGGTAGCTCGGCGACCGGCGCCAGAGCATGCGGGGAAAGCGCCAATGCGCCGGGGCCGCTCCAGGCACCTTTAATCGTGAGTTCGCATAAGCTATAGCGTACGAGTTCCAGGACGCGCGGTGATCCATCCACGTGGGGGATGATCTTCAAAAGGAATGTCGGCGTGCTCAGGGCATCAAACATCGATCGCGAATCAAGCTCCCGGTGCTTATACCCCATGGTGCCGGTCGCGATCCGTATCCCGTTGAAATCCAGGGTGCCGACCAGAGTATCCTTGTGCACGCCGAGTTCCGGACAACCCAGTTTCTTCGGGAAACCCCAGAGCTCTCGACCGCCGGCAATCGGCGTGTGATCATTCAGGTACATTGCATGTTGATATCCGCCGGCCTCGCCTTCGAAGATCACCGGGATCACTTGCCCCGATTCACAATAATCGCCGAAGCCGGTCGAATTCGGCATCTTCATGAACTCGAACTTGACCACCGGCTCATGCAGTTTAAGCGGTGCCGGAACGATCTTCTCCAGCAGGGCAGGATCGCTGCGATAGGTCAGGATCAGATATTCACGATCCACAAAGCGATAAGGCCCTTTTGGATACGCCGGATTGGTCAAGGGCATCGCGAATGCCTGGCGCCTTATGTCGTCTTCCGTCATACGAATCCCCCAAGGATAGAGAGTGACTAAAACGCCACTTCCCAAGCTTTCTTCAGGGAATAATATACTTGTCTGTTCGGATTGGGCAAAGTATTTCAATTTTCATAACCGCAGCCGGAACAGTATTTTGAAGATTGCCCTGATCAGCGACGCCTGGCACCCGCAAATCAACGGGATCGTGACTACTCTGAACAATACCTGCGCGGTCTTGAAAAGGCTTGGACATAGCGTCAAACTATTGCATCCCGGTTTATTTAAAACCTATCCCTGCCCGGGCTATCCCGATGTAGGCTTGGCTTTCCTTTGCGGACCGAAGCTGCGCCCTCTGTTGAAAGCCTTCAAACCGGATGCGATTCATATCGCGACCGAGGGCCCGGTTGGCTACGCCGCGCGGCGTTACTGCCGGCATAAGGGATTCTCCTACACCACAGCTTTCCACAGCCGATTTCCGGAATACCTGAACCTGCGTATCGGATTCCCGAGTATCGTGAGCGAAGGTTATCTGCGCTGGTTTCATCGCAAAAGTCACGCCGTGATGGTGTCCACCGAATCCATGCACAAGGAACTCGGCGACAAGGGCTTTCGCAACTTGAAGCGCTGGCCGCGCGGGGTCGATACGGCGCTGTTCAGACCCGGCGAGAAGGCATTCCTTCAGGATGAACGTCCAATATTCATGTACACCGGCCGGGTGGCTATCGAAAAGAACGTCGAAGATTTTCTGCGCTTGAAGTTGCCCGGCACCAAATATGTAGTCGGCGACGGTCCCCAACGGGAAGCTTTACAGAAAAGCTATCCAGAGGTTCGTTTCACGGGCTATAAAAAAGCCTCCGAACTGGCGCGAACTATGGCGGCGGCCGATGTATTCGTGTTTCCGAGCCGCACCGATACCTTCGGACTGGTGTTGCTGGAAGCGCTGGCCTGCGGAATTCCCGTGGCGGCTTTTCCGGTGCCGGGACCGGTTGACGTGATCCGGGACCGGCAGGTGGGCATTCTCGATCAGGATCTCGAAAAGGCCGCGCTCCGTTGCCTGTCGCTGGATCCCGAAAAATGCAGGAGCTATGCGCAGAGGTTTTCATGGGACGATTCGGCGCGCCGCTTTATCGATAATCTGGCATGGATCAGAACGCCTTCGATCTTTTGGTGATGTCCGGCTGGTTTCCGCTCAGGTGCGCCGTTCCGCTTCGATTCGTGCGCGAAGCTCGCGCTGCCGCTCGCGGGTAAGCGGGAAATTCCACAGCAATGGGAAAGCAAGGATCATGATCACAAAGGGTAGCCATCCGTATACCGCCATCACCGAAAACAGAACCGATGCGCTGTGATCCTGAACTGAAGGTTCGAAGCCCAACTTCGCGGGGAGTGCGGTAGCCAGTAAAATTCCGACCGCGACTGAAAGTTTAACAGCCATCCCCCAAACCGCGAAATATAGACCGGTACGCTGCTGCCCGGATGCCAGCGTATCATAGTCGACCACGTCCGCGGCGATCGAGTTGGATAGAAAAAAGATCGAGGTAAAGCTGCTGCCGCGCAGCACGATCAGAATGACGTACAACACCGAATCTCCGCGGCCGACCAGAGGAAAAGCCAGGCTCCACACACCAACCCACAGGGCTGCCAGCGTAACGGCCCGGTGCTTGCCCAGGCGGTCCGAGAGCCATATCCAGAAGGGTAGCACCAGAAGCGCGCCAAGGTGTTCGACCAGAATCATGGGCGCGAAAAGGTCCGGATTGCCGACCACATGGGTCAGCACCAGCTTGTGCAGAGTCGCCTGGATGACCAATGCCGATCCGAACAGTAGGATCGCGAGCAGGGTCCTTAGAAAGGCCCGGTTGTGCAGAACCAGCTTCAAACCGGACCAACCTCGGATAATCTTGTCTTCGATCCTGTCCGGTTCCCGCTCCGGAACATTGAGCACCATCACGAGCATCAGCGGCGGCACGGTCAGTGCGACGGTCAGGGCGATCGCGAATAGCTGGTCACGATTCTCGTTATACCCGTAAAAACTCATGCCCATGAGTATCGCGAGAAACAGGACTTGTCCGGCAGCCCCGGCCCCCTCACGCCAGGCGGTTACGCGGGAACGCTCCGAATAATCGGTGGAAAGCTCGGCTCCCCAGGCCTTGTAGGGCAGATCGACCAGCGTGAACGCGAAGTACAGTAAAGCGCTCCAAAGCAGCAGATAACCAACCGAAACCTTGCCGCTCGGAACGAAGATCATCCAGGCAGTCAGGACCAGCAAGGGCGTGCCCGCGACCAACCAGGGTTTGCGCCGCCCCCAACGAGTATGCCAGCGATCGCTCAGAATTCCAACCAGTGGATCGATGATAACATCCAATATTCGGGAGACGGCGATCGCCATGCCCACGCTCGCGAGCGGCAGCGCGAGATCATCGGAGTAGAAAGAAGGGATGAATAAAGCCATCGGCAACAGGACCACCGCATGGGTCAAGTGGGGCAGGCTATAGAACATCATCGTCGTTCTACCGAGCGGACGCTCGGAATCGGCGTAGGGCAAATTCATCATAATATTCGGACTGGTTATCGTTGATCTTCTCGCGCAATCGATGCAAAAATGCCGTGGTTAATCGGTTGCCGATCGAGCAGTGAATTCACACGCTTGGGCTGGTTTTTGCCGGTAGCACTAATCTTCGACGCCGCGGTGCCCGGCTGCCAGGATTCATGGTAGCATCATTTGCGATCATTCTTCCCATGGCCCGACCTAAGAAACTCTCCGATGCAATTCGCAACAAACCTTAGGCGGTCCGATTTTTTTTAAGGCTTCAAGGAAGCCGGAAGTTTGAGGTGGCTCCTGTCAATCGAGTGACCGTGATTTCCCACCGGCACCGCAACTCAATCCGGGCCAAAGATCGCAAACCCGTAATCGCTTTCGACCGAAATTCACCGGTTCTCCAACCCGTGTCAAGGCCATTGACACGGGACGAATTTTGAGTACCCTTAATCCTCATTTTTTTCCAGTGATCCCCCTTCCGATCGACAACTCATTCGCGACGAAAACCATATTTGGCCAATAAAGACGGCCGCTTGTTTACCTGTTGGCGAGCTGCTCGAGATTTCCAGCGGCAGGGGAGTGACGAGCCACCGGATTTCAGCTTTAATTGAGTCGATACGGACGGCAAGTTCGCCCGCCGACTGCCGGACCCAGGGGGGCGTTTGCGTTTCGTCCAGTGTTTTCGCCCGTGGCATTGTTCAGATGCGACTCTTGATTCGCGAATTTCCAAGGGTCAACTCTGAGCTATAAGCCCTAAAGAATCTACAGACAGGAACATCGATGTCAAAAATCAGAGACAAAAAAATTATCGAAGTATTGGGCCCGGTTGACAACCTCGAAAGCTATGTCAAAGCCGATTGGTGGCGCCACCTTTTTAATGCCAATTATCTTCGCACGGACGGCGATGTCGTTGAAGACAGCGATATTACGTCGAAAGAGGTCGATATTTTCCTGGCCACTCTCGAAATTTCGAAGGACGGCGGCGTATTGGACCTCTGTTGCGGTCAGGGACGCCACGCTTTTGAAATTGCCAAGCGCGGTTATACCAACGTCGTCGGCTTCGACCGTTCGCATTACTTGATTGACAGGGCGCGAAAAAATAACGAAACAAACCGGCTGAACGTTACCTTCAAGGAAGGCGATGCGAGAAAACTGCCGTTTCGAAACGACAGCTTCGATGCCGTACTGATCGCCGGCAATAGTTTCGGGTATTTCGAATCGAATCAGGATGATATGAAAATCCTGAACGAGGTGATGCGGGTTTTGAATCCGGACGGGAAATTGTTACTGGATATCACCGATGGCGATTATATGCGCGAGCATTTTCAAGCCCGAAGCTGGGAGTGGATCGACAAGAATTATTTTGTATGCCGCGAACGCTCCCTTTCCGAAAGCAGGGACCGGTTGATTTCCAGAGAAGTGATCACCCATGTCAAGAAAGGAGTGGTCGCGGACCAGTTTTATGCGGAACGGCTTTATTCGCCCGATGATTTGAAAGATCTGCTCGTTAAAGCCGGATTTCAGAATTTCTATAACTGTGCGAAAGTATTGTCGGAATCGAAACGCAATCAGGATTTAGGCATGATGGCGGAGCGGATAGTCGTGACCGCTGTCGCAAAAAAAGAATGGTCTCCGGTTAAAAAGCGATCAAAAGAGAAAGTTTCCGTACTGGTTTTGATGGGAGATCCCAGTAAATCGGACGTGGTTAAACCGGATTCTGGCTTCGATGATGACGATTATTATACGATCAACGAATTGAAAAGAGCATTATCCGGGCTTTCGAAATATAAATTCAACTATCTCAACCAACATGATACCCTGATCAAAGACCTGCAA
>JBOICY010000384.1:0-14644 GCA_050740335.1 Methylococcales bacterium
GTTTGAGTCTGAACCAGGTCTTGAAGTCCCCGGTCCGGCGACTGATCGATCACCAGATTATTGAACATCCGGACCGGACCCTGGTCATGATCTGGATCGGCAATCATTCCCCGCAGAAATTACGCGCGGTCTTCGATGGCTCCGATGATGTTCACTACTTCAGCCAGCGGGATTTATTGAACCGGCTCGCGACCGACTATCGCGAACGATCTCAGTTCATACTCGCCGCGGGGCTGGCTTCGATTTTTCTGTTACTGTGGATTCGTTACCGTAACTTCATGCTGACATTGAAGACCTTGCTGCCTTCCGTGTTGTCGGCCTATATTATTTTCGCGATCTGGTCGTTTTTTCAGACCGAGGTCAGCTTTCTGCATCTTGTCGGATTTATACTGGTGGTCGCAATCTGCGAAGACTATGGGATCTTTTACCAGGAGAACCTGGCCGGTGACTCGAGGGCCACCTATCAATCGATCGCCGCGGCGATGCTGACCAGCGCGGTATCATTCGGTTGTCTTGCGGTTGCGAATACCTCAATGCTCAGGACTCTGGCCGGTGTGGTTTCACTCGGCGTGGTGCTGGGCTTTTTGCTGTGCCCACTGATTATCCGTCCGGGCGGAGACGGGGAACGGAGTCGATGAACCGGAACCCGATTGCGGTTAGCGCATTCTCCGCGGCTTTCGCGGGCGGGCTGGGCCGGAACACGCTTTATCGGGCTCTGTTAGACAACGAGTCCGCGCTCGGGGCACTGAGTCTGTTTCCCCTGCCTTTTACGACCCCGGTCGGCGAATTTCGCGAAGCGCTGCCGCAAATCCGGCCCGAACTGAAACACTATGATTGCCGCAACGCGCGCCTGGCGCTCGCGGCGGTCGATTTTCCGGAGGACGGCCTGCGCGATGCGATCCTTACCGCCAGGGAACGTTATGGCCCGGAACGGGTCGGCGTGGTGATCGGCACCAGTACCTCGGGCTTATTGGAAACCGAATCCGCCTACGAAACGCTGCTCAAGGAAAACGCGATGCCGGAGGATTTTTACTTTCTGACTCGCCATGCCTACCAGGCCACGCCGCGTTTTTTGCAGATCGAACTGGAACTCGAGGGTCCATGCTATGCGGTGTCGACGGCCTGTTCCTCGGGCGCCAAGGCCATCGCCGCGGGTCAACGGCTGATTCGGAATGGAATCTGCGACGCAGTTCTCACGGGCGGGGTGGATACCTTGTGCAGATTGACCCTGCGCGGATTCCACAGCCTGGAACTGATTTCCGAATCGCACTGTCAACCGATGGACAAAAACCGCAAAGGGATCAATATCGGCGAAGGCGCGGGTCTTTTGCTGCTCGAAAAAATCGATTCCAGGCAGGAGTCCAATTTTCAGGTTCTTGCGGTCGGGGAGTCTTCGGATGCCTACCACATGAGTTCACCGCATCCGGATGGATTGGGCGCCCTGAGAGCCATGCAAAATGCCTTACAAATCGCGGGACTCAGGCCCGACGCAATCGATTATCTGAATCTGCATGCGACCGCGACCGAGGTCAACGACCGGGTCGAAGCCAAAGCGGTATCCCGAATTTTCGGCGACCGCCTTCCGGTCAGCGGCACGAAAGGAATCACCGGCCATACCCTGGGTGCCGCGGGCGCGCTGGAATGCGTGATATCCCTGCTGGCCCTCGAACATGGCTTTGTTCCGGGAACCTCAGGCCTCCGCGGTCTCGATCCCGAGTGCCGCTGCAATGTGGTCTGGGAACCGTTCCCGGAGCGGGGCCTCAGAACCGTGATGAGCAATTCATTCGGTTTCGGCGGCAATAATGCCAGCGTGATCGTGTCATGCAACCCTTGAAGCCGCGGTTCTTTTTGAAAGGTTTTGCGGTTTGTTGTCCTGAGCCAGCGGTACTGCAGCCCTTCGAAGTAGTTTCCGTCGATGTGGACAGGACTTTGCTACCGGCTTCTCTGAGGCGGCGCGCGAGTCTAACAACTCAAATGGCCGTGACCGCGGCGAGTGCGGCTTGTGAGAAGGCCGGTGTCGAGCCCCGCGAACTCCCTTCGGTATTCGCATCGGTCGGAGGTGAAATCCGGGTGACCGACGAATTGTGCAGGGCGCTGCCCGATCGCGAGCAGAGTCTGTCTCCGACCCGCTTCCATAATTCAGTCCACAACACGACGGCGGGATATTGGGGAATTTTGCATGAATGCCGGTCGCCCGCGGTCGCAATTGCCGCGCTCGAGGATACCTTCGCGATCGGTTTACTCGAAACCTGTTTGCAATTATTGGAACAGCCCGGCCAACTTCTTTTGGTCTGTTACGATGAGTTCTGGCCTCAGTATCTGGCCCCGCCGATGGGGAGCATCGCGTTTTCCTGCGCGTTTGTATTGGCCAGCGGGCAGAGCGATTCCGGTTTGTCTACGATTTCCATGCCGTTTGTTGGCTCGGAGGAGCGGTGTTTTGATCGCCAACTCGAAGAGATGATCCGGTCCGCGCCCGTCTCGGCCTGCATTTCTCTGATCAAGGCGCTCGATCAACCGCAGCGCGCCGGTCGCGTGCCGCTGAGTCCCGGCCCGAAATGCTGGTACACGGACCTGGACAGCCGATGAACAATAACGGCTATGACGTGATTATCGCGGGCGGGGGTCCCGCGGGCTCGACCGCCTCAACTCTGCTCGCCGGTTATGGTTACCGGACCTTGATGATCGAGGCCGGACGGCATCCGAGATTTCATATCGGTGAGTCGATGCTGCCGGCTTCCGAGCCGGTCATGAAACGTCTCGGCATCGATTGGGGCTTCGGCAACCAGGTTAAAATTGGTGCCGAGTTTATCGATGAAGCCAGCGGCCGGCGTTTGGTGTTTCGGTTGTGGGGAAGCCGTGGAACCTATCAGGTTGAACGCAGCGTATTCGATCAGACCTTGTTCGAAAATGCGCTCGCCAAGGGAGTCGAGGTACGCGAATCCGAAAAGGTCCTGGATTTCGCGGTGACGGATTCCGGCATCTGCATCGAGACGGACAAGGACCGCTACACGGGACGCTATTTGATCGATGCGACCGGGCGGAATGCTTTGGCCGGCCGGAAGTCCAAATCGATTCGCAGAATCCACGAGTTCGGCCGTTACGCGCTGTTCCAGCATTTCAAGCTCGCCCGATCCGAGCTTGTGGATAGTGTGTTCGAAACCGGAAACATTAAAATCCTGCTGGTCGAACTCGGCTGGATCTGGGCGATTCCATTGATCGGAAGGCGCCTCAGCGTGGGACTGGTCGTGAAGCACGACCCGCCGAACGGATTGAAGCGTGATCGGTTGTTTCAAACCTATCTTCACGGCTCCGCCCTGCTTGCAACCTTATTGCAAAATTCCGAGCCGATCGGTGGCCTCAGGACCGAGGCGGATTTCAGTTACCTGAATCTGAAACGCTGCGGCAGCCGTTTCGTGAGCTGCGGGGACGCATCCGGGTTCCTGGATCCGGTTTTTTCTTCCGGGTTTTTCTTTGCCGTGAAAACCGCCGAAATGGCGGCGGACCGGATTCACCAGGCATTTCTGGAAGGCAGGGAGGCCGATCCGGATCTTCATGAACAGGACCACCGGGTTTATGATGCCGGTTTTCAAACCATGTATGCCTTGATCCAACGTTTTTATCACTCGTCCATGATTGAAAATCTGGTTTTCGAGGCGGACCGGCATGAACGCATCAAACGGGAAATTACGGCGCTTCTCGCGGGCGATTTATGGGAGGAAACCAATCTTTTTCAGCAGGGGCTTCTGAAGAGCAGGCGCGCATTTTCGAAGCAAAATCACCCGGCTCTGGATGTGTAATGAATGGCCGATCCGTCACCGGAATCCCGGATGATTGCGACGTACTGGTGATCGGTGGAGGACCGGCCGGCAGCAGCGCGGCGACCCATCTGGCGATGGCGGGGATCGATGTGGTGCTGCTCGAGGCGGCCGCGTTTCCGCGTAATCAGGTCGGAGAAAGCCTGATTCCGCATATCTGGAAATTCACCGATGGCCTCGGCGTTTCGGAAAAGATTCAACAGGCAGGCTTCGTTCAAAAGGCCGGAGGACTCACGGTCTGGAATGGCAAGATTCGGCAGATCGGCTTCGCGCGCTACGGTTTCGATCGACCGGGGCTGCATGTCGAGCGCGATCTCTTTGACGATTTGCTGCTCCGGCATGCCGAAGACTCGGGGGCCCGAGTCTTCACGGAGGTTTCGGTGAGCAATGGCGATTTCAGCGATCCGGACCGGCTTCGGTTCCACTATGTCGACAAACGGCAGGGCCAGGGCGTCAAGGATGCCATCCGTTGCCGCTATGTGGTCGATGCGAGTGGCCATCGATCGTTTCTGGCGGGGCAATTCGGCAGTCGGAAGACCGTCAGTTCCAGACTTCAGTTTCTTTCAATCTGGGGCTATTTCATTGGTTCGCGCTATGTCGGGCAAGATCGGAAAAGCCATTCTATGGACGAAATGGGCAGCGCTATCCCGCTGACCTTTGTGCTGTCGCATGAAGACGGGTGGGTCTGGCATATCGTGCTGCGCGATAAAACCAGCGTGGGTCTGGTCATCCATACCGATAAAATCCGTGGAATGAAACGCGCGGAACGCGAGAAATTCTTCCTGGACACCTGCGCGCGCATCCCTTATCTGCGCGAATTACTGGAGTCCGCCGAATATATTCCGGGCTCGGTATCCTATCGGCCCGATTATTCGTATTATTCCACCGAACTCTGCGGCGAAAATTATTATTGCATCGGCGATGCGGGTGCTTTTGTCGATCCGATTTTTTCGCACGGGGTTCAAAATGCGTTTTTTACCGCGGCGGCCGCCACCTTGGCGATCCGCGAGTCCTTGCTGCGAAAACAAAACCGGCGGCGTTACAGCGAGCTTTGCGAAAGTCGAATGCAGCAATTCTACGGTTTTTCGCGCGCCATGGCGCTCGGTGATTTCGGGGTCAACGGGGTCGATTCCGGACTGGTAAAAAACATGGTGAAAAGCCTGTCACCGCATGAACTCGCGTTGGTGGTGGATGCCGCTACGATGACCAATCGTTCCGAGAATATTCTGCGGCTGGTTGAGCAAGCGGGCGTTTGGCGGGACTACCAGAAGAGTCTGAAACTCACCGACCATGGAGTTATTGATTCGCTCGAATTATAAGCCTGTCATGGCTCTTGTGCTAAACCGGATCGCTTCGTGAGTTCCGGTCCGTCACAAGGACCTGCCGCCCCGAAGAAGGTTTCGGGCGGATTAACTGGCCCGTGCTTTGCCGTGGTGATTCCAGCCTATAACGAAGCCGCTACGATCGGAGCGCTCCTGGATGGTGTGCTGGAACGAATTCAGACCGTGATCGTGGTAAACGACGCATCGACGGATCAAACCGCCGCGATCGCCGCGAGCCGGCCGGTGATTGTGTTGAACCAACCGCAAAATTCCGGCAAGGGCCATGCGCTGTCGACCGGTTTTCGGCACGCGATCGACCGCGGCGCGGACTTCGTGATCACGATGGATGGGGATTCCCAGCACGATCCGGCCGACCTTCCGAAATTCATCGATGCGGCTTGCCGGTTTCCGGAGGATCTGATCGCGGCCGCGCGGATACTGAACCGGAACCAGGCGCCCCGGGCTCGATTGCTCGCGAATCGCTGCGCGGACTTCTGGATCTCCTGGGCCTCGGGCCAGCCGCTCAGCGACAGCCAGTGCGGCTATCGGTGTGTACCGAGTGCGCTTCTGAAACAAATTCGAGTCCCCGATACTCCCGCTCGCGGCTTTGTATTCGAAAGCGAATTCCTGATTGAAGCGTCCCGTCTCGGGAGACGGATCACCTTCGTACCGATCCGCTCGTGCTATCCGCCCGGCCGCAGGCCCAGTTATTTCCGCCCGGTGACCGATATCGCGAGGATTACCCGGATGGTGGCCTGGAAGCTTCTGTCTCGCGGCCTGTATATCAAGGGGCTGGCGACCAGTTTGAGATCCGAACCGCATTTGTTGCAAGGTTAGACGCGACAATCGAATGGTCAGGCAAGTCTCGAGAGTCTTGCCAGCCGAACTAATGGCTTAGGCGCCAATGAGTTAAAGATCCGGTGCCGATTACCGCCGAGCTAAGCCAAGCCTGCCATCCTAGTTCGGTTCAAGCCGTACCATCCATCTTAGAAAATACGCCCTGAAATCATTGGTATCCATGCATTCAAGACGCGGCGGGTAAGATCCGGCCTTCCGCTCCACTAGGCCAGTAAATAAGTGGATTCCGGTTCTAGCGCCGCTTTGAGGATCTCATCCATGCTGACTTTGTCGTAGCCCCCCGACAAGAGGACGATGAACCTTTCGCGAAGCATCGGACTCCGGCGCGCGCGCAGGATGATGTTGTTCGCATCCTTTTCTTCCAGGATGCGATACCAGTTGTAGATCATCTTGAATATCCGATCCATTGGTTCACGGATGCGGGTCTCGTATCTGCTCAGCCGGGCCGCGCTGAAATCGTTGCCGTGCGCGAAAGCCTCGAGTATCGTTTCTGCGGCGCAAATCCCGCCCCGCAGCGCCAGCGTCACGCCAGCGGAAAAGATCGGGTCGATGAACACCGCCGCGTCCCCGACCAGCAGGAAGCCATCGCCATGAAAACGATCGGTCAGATAGGCGATGCTCGAGATGGTCTGGACTTCCCGAATTGGCCGGCTTTCCTCGATCCATTGCCGAACGCACTCGCAACTTTCCACGGCTTTTTGGAAGCGCTGCCGGGGCGAAGCGCCGAGCCTCCTGGCGAAGCGCGGGTCCAGCACGACGCCGATGCTGGTCACATCGTTCTTCAGGGGAATGTACCAAACCCACCCGCCATCGATCGTGTGAATATCGGTCGCGACCGAGTTCTCGATTACCTCGCCAAAGGTCACAAAGTCATGCGGATCGCGGCGCCAGGCACCGCTGAAGTGGGCAAAATGGGCAACCTTGTTGAGTTCCGGATGGGGCTGCCGCCAGCCCAGTTTGCGCGCGATCAGACAATCGCGCCCGGAGCCATCGATCACCACCGAGGCTTTCACAGGATGCGCGGAACCGCAATTCGGACCCGCGAGCACGCCGGCGGCCCGGTCTTCTCGGAACAGCACATCCTTAACCGACCATTCCTGCCGGACTTCCACCCCGCATTCCGCGGCGTGATCCAGCAAGATCTCGTCGAAGCGCGCGCGCTCGACGTGGTAAGTGTAAGGCCGCTCGAAATAGTCCGGATATTCCGCCGTGAGCAGTACCAGGTCGGGCTTTTCGTTGAACATCCCGAAGTGGATTCCCTGCTTCACGGTGAAACCCTCGGCCTCGATTTTTTCGCTGGCGCCGAGTCGCCGCCACAGTTCCCAACAAGCCGGAAGCAGGGATTCACCGATGTGGAAGCGCGGAAAGCGCGTGCGTTCGAACAGCACCACCCGTTTTCCGGCTTTCGCGAGCAGAATCGCGGCGCTCGCGCCTCCGGGCCCGCCACCGATTACCGCCACATCGAATTGTTCTTCCCGATTTATTGACATTCTTGCCGGCTTATTTCGCCGTTCTGGAACACTTCGAAACCCCGATTGCTCGCAAGGGGCCGGCCGAACGCTCGCCAAATCTCTACGACAATACCGGCCAATTTGAGAAAACCATTCCACGGATCGATTGGTTGTCTGCTATTGGGCCAGAACGCACGCAACTTTTCAATGCCCGCTTGCCACACTCGTTGGAAAGGAATTCTAACGCAGGTTACCCGTCAATGGCAGCGCTTCGATCGAAGCGGAACCGACAGGGAAAAGGAAGTGCGCCCTTGGTCGCGATCGAAATACGTCCGTGTCCTTCTGGTATCGAACCTTGATGCGGCCAAACCTAATCGATATTCCGGCTCCAAAGCGGATACAAAACCCGAATTCGGTTAGTATTAGTCAACAAAAACGAATTTTGAAATACTCGAATGACTGGGCAAATCCGCTCAATCTGCTAAAGTGAATCAGAGTGATTGGTTGGATTCAATGAAAAACTATTCAATATTCAAAATGTTGAGTCGAATTTTTGGGGCGCTTCTGGCGTTTTCGCTGTGTGTTGAAGCCAATGCGGATATTTACAAATTGGTCGATGAAAATGGCAGAGTCACGTTCACCAATATGCCGCTGAAGAAAATTCCGGAAGGAGCCGAATATACGCTGGTCCTGAAATCCCTGATTCGACCGCGAAAGCGGGAGTTCGGCCCGGTCCGATCGATTGGGAATCATCGCAGCCCTAAACGCTATGAGCCAATCATCCTGTCGGCGGCCCAGCGGCACAACGTCGATCCCAGACTGATTCGCGCGGTAATCCGCGCCGAATCGTCCTATAATCCGAACGCGACCTCGCACAAGGGAGCGGTCGGATTGATGCAATTGATGCCGCAGACCGCCGATCGCTACGGTGTCACGGACCGCGAAGATCCGGATCAGAATATCAATGGTGGCGCGGAATATTTGAGCGATCTGATTTCGCTGTTTTCCTCGGATATCCGCTTGGCGGTGGCCGCCTATAACGCGGGGGAACAGAACGTGATCAAATACGGAAACAGGATACCTCCATTCAAGGAAACCCAGCAATACGTCGCGAAAGTCATGAAGTTTTATCGGAGCGATCTCTGAGATGAGCGCGAAAGAACTGGTTCAGGGCGCGATTGAACTGGTTTCGTTTCCCGATATCGCGTTGAAGATCAACGGAATGATCGATGACCCGTGCTTCGACGCGGATGATCTTGGCGACGTAATCAGTCAGGATCCCGGACTGACTTCGCGATTATTGAAAGTCGCAAACAGCCCCTGTTATGGATTCCAGGCAAGAATAGACACCGTTGCCAGGGCCATAGCCCTGATCGGTATGCAAGACCTGCGCAATCTGATCCTGGCGAGCAGTGCTGTGGATACCTTCACGCGAATTCCTCCGGATCTCATCGATATGACCGATTTTTGGATTCGCAGCCTGCACTGCGGCATCCTGGCAAATTTGCTGGCCAGGCAGTGTTCGGTGTTGAAGCCCGAAGGACTTTTTGTGGCGGGATTATTGAGCGATATCGGCTCGCTGGTCATGTATCACAAAATCCCCGATGAATGCCGGGAAATTTTACTCGCGGCAGGCGACAATCGCAGGATCGTGGGCGAACTCGAACAGGAAATTCTCGGATTCACCCATGCCGATGTAGCCGCGGAACTGACCGCGTTATGGTCCTTTCCCGAGCCGCTCAGAGTCGCGATCGGCCGCCATTTGAATCCCTTGGCGGTCGACGAACATTGGCTCGACGCGAATCTTGTCTTCCTGGCCAACCGGCTCTGTGAAGTGAGCATCCAAGGAAGATCCATCGACGACACGCTCGCTGAAATTCCGCTGGGCGTATTGCAGGGATTGCGTTTGACCCGGGAACAGGTGGTTCAGGTACTCAAGGCCTTGGGAACCGATTTTTCCAAGGTTTTCGATCTCATCATCCCGGATCGTGACAGGGTTTACTGATCGGGATTTTCCAGTTCGAGTAACAAAGATCCCCGGTTTGGCTGAGAAATTCGATCGCCGGGATTCCCTTCAACAGGATCTGGACGGGAAATCTGTACCGGGGCTCTAAAGCACATCGAGTCCGAAATCTTCGATCAATTGCATCAGTAAAATAAAAGCCAATCCGATCAACGCATCGGGCGAGGCGGAAGCCAGTACAATTCGAACGAAAGCCCCGCTTTCAGACCGGCAATGCGCAATTGTCCGAGTCGAATTGTCGATAATTTTTGCAGAATTTTTTCGTTCTCGCTATCATTTTGCAGTTATGCCCGATCGAAGCACTGAATATCTGGATCCTTTCATCATCGCGGAACGAGGCCGAAGTTACACGGGGACAATCGCTCTGAGTCAACTGGACCGTTTAGGCAATTCGCTGGTCGATAACCGAGGCGACGTGCGCTATGCCTTGCACTTCGCTAAAGAAGACAAGGTCTACGCGGTCGCGGGGCAATTTAAGGCCGACCTCTTTCTCGAGTGTTCGGTATGTTTGGACAAAATGATTTATCCGGTGGAGGCGCACACCAAGCTCGGCATGGTATCGTCACTCGACGAAGCCGCGCTGTTGCCCGAGGCGTTTGAACCTTTACTGGTAGTCAACAGACAACTGAGAATCAAGGAAATCGTCGAGGAAGAGTTGTTGCTCGCGATCCCGATCATTCCACGCCATGCGGAATGCCGGATTGCGAATCCCAGCGACCAACCCCCGATGTCCAGGATGAATAATCCGTTTTCAATATTGGCAAATTTAAAATTGCGAGGAGATCGATAATATGGCAGTTCAAAAATCCAAAAAGAGTCGCTCAAGAAGGGATATGCGCCGCTCCCATGACGCTCTGACCGGCAAAACGCTGTCGCAGGATCCGATGACCGGCGAATTGCACTTGAGGCACCATGTCGCACCCGACGGTTATTATCGCGGCCGCAAAGTGGTTGCGGTCGATGAAGACGACGAATAGCCGGGTTTTCATCCCGGAACGGGTACAAATACCTGGCCATGTTTCCTACAAAAAATAAAATAAATGGTTTTGCAACGCTCGCTGTTCGGGGGTGGGGTCGCGGATGAGCGTTAAATTGACAATCGCCCTGGATGCGATGGGCGGAGACTACGGCCCGAGCGTGACTGTACCCGCGGCGATTATGGCCTTGGAAGAGAGTCAGGACCTGCGTCTGATTCTGGTCGGTGACGAACAGATCCTGGTCGAAGCGCTGCATTCGATTCCAGAAAATCTGAAAAACCGGGTTTCGGTCAAGCATGCTTCCCAGCGCGTGGAAATGGACGACGAACCTTCGAAAGTGCTGCGGAACAAAAAGGATTCGTCGATGCGGGTCGCGATCAATCTGGTCCGGGACGGTATCGCGGGAGCTTGTGTGAGTGCCGGGAATACCGGCGCATTGATGGCGACCGCACGGTTCGTACTTAAAATGATCCCCGGTATCGACCGTCCGGCGATCATCGCGACCTTGCCCTCGATCCGCGGGCATACCTATGTGCTGGATCTGGGCGCGAATGTGGATTGTACGGCCGAGCACCTTTTTCAATTTGCCGTAATGGCCAACGAATTGGTCAAGGCCGTGGAGGACCTCGATCGGCCCAGGATCGGATTGTTGAATATAGGTTCCGAAGAAATCAAGGGCAACGAACAGGTTAAGAAAGCGTCCAGATTACTCAACGACGCGCATTTCAATTTTGTCGGTTTTTCGGAAGGCAATGATGTGTGCGCCGGAGACGTGGATATCGTCGTGACCGACGGCTTCGTAGGAAACGTCGCGTTGAAGTCCGCGGAGGGTGTGGCGAAGATGATCAGCCATGAAATCAAGCAAGCATTTTCCCGCAATCTGTTGACCAGATTAGCCGGGCTGATCGTATTACCGGTTCTGAAGTCCGTAAGAAATCGTATTGATCCGCGGCGCTATAACGGAGCCAGCCTGTTGGGATTGCGTGGTATCGTAATCAAGAGCCATGGCGGCGCCGACGCTTTTGCCTTCGCCAATGCGATTAAAACGGCCCGCTTGGAAGTCGAACAAGCTGTGATCGAAAAAATCGGCAAACGCGTCGAAAAGATCTTCTCGGAAAGGAAAACCGCGTGAGGAAATATTCGCGGATTATCGGAACCGGCGGTTATCTGCCCGAAAAAATCCTGACCAACCACGATTTATCGCGAATGGTCGATACCTCCGACAGCTGGATTTTCGAGCGCACCGGTATCCGCGAAAGAAGAATCGCGGCTGATTACGAAACCGCTTCGAGCATGGCCGAAATCGCCGCCCGGGAAGCGCTCGAGGCGGCAAATCTCGATGCCGACGATATCGATCTGATTATTGTCGCAACCAGTACACCGGATCGGATTTTTCCGAGTACCGCGTGTTTGTTGCAGCAGCGCCTGGGCATACAGGACTGCGCGGCATTCGATATCCAGGCGGCTTGTTCCGGCTTCGTGTATGGGCTGAGTATTGCCGACCAGTTTATCCGGGCCGGCAATGCGAACTACGTCCTGGTGGTCGGGAGTGAAATCAATTCCCGGCTTCTGGACTGGTCGGACCGGACCACCTGTATCCTGTTCGGAGACGGAGCCGGCGCGGTGCTGCTCAAGGTTTCAAAAGAACCCGGAATCCTTTCCACCCATATCCATTCCGATGGCAGATATCACGATCTGCTCTACGTTCCGAATCCGAACTCTCAACCCGGACTGAATGAATCTGCTTACCTCGTGATGTCGGGCAACGACGTCTTCAAGGTCGCGGTCAATACGCTCGGACGGATTGTCGACGAAACACTCGCGGCGAACGGAATGGAAAAGACCGAGATTGACTGGCTGGTACCCCATCAGGCGAATACGCGGATCATCGCCGCGACCGCGAGAAAACTGCAAATGTCGATGGATCATGTGATTGTTACGATTGAAAATCAGGGGAATACCTCGTCCGCGTCGGTTCCGCTCGCACTCAACGAAGCAGTCCGGGACGGCCGGATTCTTCCCGGGCAGGTAGTTTTAATGGAGGCCTTCGGCGGAGGTTTTGTGTGGGGATCGGCACTTATACAATATTAATTTCTTGTTTTTCACCGGAAAATCGGATAATCGAACCGGGTTGAACAGGTACGCTAACCAACCAACGATCCACCGTTATGCAACGCTATAATCATCTGGCTTTCGTTTTTCCGGGACAGGGCTCCCAATCTGTCGGGATGCTGGCAGACTTGGCCGAATCATATCCGGAAGTCCGGCGGGTATTTTCCAGGGCCTCCGAGGTCCTGCGCGTCGATCTTTGGAAAATGCTAAGCGAAGGTCCGGAGGATCTATTGAATCGCACTGAAAATACCCAACCGATCATGCTGACGGCGGGCGTGGCGATCTGGGAAATCTGGTGTAGTCAGACTCCGATTCGGCCCGGATGGATGGCGGGACACAGCCTCGGTGAATTCACGGCGCTGGTCTGCGCTAATTCGATTTCATTCGAAGCAGCGGTCGGTCTGGTCGGGCGGCGTGCCGTGCTGATGCAGGAAGCGGTTCCGGAAGGGGCCGGCGCCATGGCCGCGGTAATCGGACTCGAGGATCCGGCCGTCGTTGAAATCTGCCGAAAAATTTCAGGTCCGAAGGGTATCGTCGCCCCGGCCAATTTTAACGCGCCCAGTCAGGTGGTGATCGCGGGGAACGCGGCCGCCGTGGATGCCGCGATCGATGCCGCAAAAACAGCCGGCGCGCGGCGCGCGCTGATGCTTTCGCTCAGCGTTCCTTCCCATTGTAACCTGATGCAGCCCGCGGCTTTAAAATTTTCCGAATCGATAAGCGCTATCGATTTCGAAGATCCTGACGTTCCGGTGATTCATAATTTCGATGTTGCCTCGCATTCCGCATCCGAGGTAATTCGGAGTGTATTGGTCAAGCAGATGTACAGTCCAGTACGTTGGGTGGATTCCATGAAATTTTTGTATGACCAGGGCGTTACAAAAATTATCGAGTGCGGCCCGGGGAAGGTGCTGAGCGGGCTGATCAAGAGAATCGTTCGCGAGTGCGAGACCTATCCCGTATTTGATCCGGTTACGCTCGATAAAGCGATGGAGAATTGCGAATGACCGCCCGCATCGTTCTGGTAAGCGGGGCAAGCCGTGGCATCGGCCGTGCCATTGCGCGGAGTCTGGTTGCCGAAGGGTACACGGTGATCGGAACCGCGACCACCGGGCAGGGAGCCGAACAAATTTCCACGGCGATTTCGGAAGCGGGAGGAATCGGTGCCGGGATGAAACTCGATGTTTCGAGCCCGGAATCGATCGACGCGACCGTGAAGTCCGTTACGAGCGAGTTCGGCGCTCCGAGCATCCTCGTGAATAACGCCGGGATCACTCGAGATAACCTCCTGATGAGGATGAAAGACGAGGAATGGGAGGCCATTCTCGAGACCAATTTGTCTTCGGTTTTCAGGATGAGCAGAGCTTGTCTGCGCGGTATGATGAAAGCCCGCTTCGGGCGGATAATCAATATCACCTCGGTGGTCGGGGTGACCGGAAACGCGGGCCAGGCCAACTATTCCGCCGCGAAGGCGGGCATCATCGGCTTCAGCAAGTCTCTGGCGCGTGAAGTGGGATCGCGTAACATTACCGTGAACTGCGTTGCTCCGGGGTTCATCGATACGGATATGACGCGCGCGCTGCCTGAGCAGCAAAGACAGGCTCTGATTGATTCGATTCCGCTGGCAAGGCTTGGCGCCGTGGAAGAAGTCGCGTACGCGGTTGCCTTTTTGGCATCGGAACGCGCCGCCTATATCAGCGGAGAGACTTTGCACGTCAATGGTGGTATGTTCATGCCCTGAACCGCCTGGCGCGCGATCCAATCGGATCCCGTTGCGCATCGGGCCGGTTTTATTTGTTGAGACAAAATCTCATAAAAGCCTAATAACAAAAAGTTTTCTATAAGAAATAATTGTTAACCCATGCTGGAATGGAATGGCCAGAGGTAAAATTTTTTTGTATATTTTCCGATTCAGAATACAATTTCCCCCGCTAATTCACAGCCTGAAACAACTGTTTTGAGGATTAATAATTATGAAAGACATTGCGGAACGCGTAAAAAAGATCGTAACCGAGCAGTTGGGGGTAAAAGAAGAACTAACCCCCGAATCGTCGTTTGTAGATGATCTCGGTGCCGATTCGCTGGATAC
>JBOICY010000385.1:0-2221 GCA_050740335.1 Methylococcales bacterium
ACACCGAAGGCATGGACTTGCGCATGACTTTCAGCAAGGGCGCGCTAATCAAGCGGCACCGCACCCACGGTACTTTGAACACGATCACCAGCGAGATGAATACAATCCACGCCGATGCGGACCACACCGCCTGTTCACCCGCAGCCGAGCAAACAGTCAATACCGCCGCGATGAGGAGCCAGGCAACCCAGCCGTTTACGTGATGGTAGGCCAGGATCCATAAAGCGATGAAAACGACGACTAACCAGATCATTGAATGAATCCCTTTGAATTCGTGAGAAAAACCGGGAGGCTGTTCGAGAACGCACTGATTGACTTCGAAATCGGCTGGTCGGCCGGATTTCCCGATCAATCTTCGATCGAATCGAACAACGATTCTCTGCGAAGCCAATCGAAAAATCCGCCTCGACTGCCCCGTCGTCCACGCTGTCCAATGGCTATTTTCGGACAGCCTCCCGTGAATTTGAAACGTTGCACCCATACTGAGATTAACCCTGAAATGACCGTCTGACAAGTACGAGATGCGCTTCGGGTTCAACTTTCGGGTTGTGCAAACCGTTCTTTAAAAAATAAACGATGCGTGATCATGAACATGAAGAGATCAGAGCTACCCCTTACGTCGGGTATCCAAAGATCCAAGGGACAAATCATTCCGCTGTACGCCAAAACTATGGTACAAAGGAGACCTTCGAAAACAATCGACCCACCATGCTGAGCGATCAAGAATTGCGTTGTCTGCTTGACGATCTGGAATCCGATCGAGTCGAGCGCACGACTTCCACACAGAATACCGACAAGTTCGCGCAAGCGATTTGCGCATTCGCGAATGATTTTCCGAACCATCGGCAACGGGGCTACTTTTTGGTCGGTGTGAATGACGACGGGAGTCTTGCGGGGCGGGTAACCGACCAGTTACTGCAAAATCTGGCTGCGTTACGTTCCGATGGGAATATTCAGCCAATGCCCGCGATTTCAGTATTCAAACAATCGCTGCCTACGGGTGATGTCGCTGTCGTAGAAGTGCTGCCATCGGATTTGCCTCCTGTAAGGTACAAAGGCCGGACCTATATTCGAATCGGTCCGAGAAAGGCCATTGCCAACGAGCAGGAAGAACGCATCCTCTCCGAGCGACGGGTTTCTCTCGCGAAAACCTTCGATGCTCAACCTTGCGTTGGAAGTACATTGAACGATCTGGCGCTCGATTTGTTCCAGGTGGGTTATCGAAACACCGCGCTCGCAGCGGAGATCATCGAAGAGAACGACCGCGATCTGAGCGACCAGCTCGCTTCTTTGCGTTTTTTCGATCCCGGAAAGGCCTGCCCAACCAACGCCGGTGTTCTTTTGTTCGCTATAAATCCGCTGCATTGGCTTCCCGGTGCAACCATTCAGTTTGTTCGATTCGAAGGCAACGATCTAAGCAGCGATCCGAGCAATGAAAAGGGGTTGTCCGGGGATTTGTTGAACCTGCTGCGGGAACTGGAATCTCTGATTGATATCCAGGTTCAAAGTCGGGTTGTACCGGATAGCACACTGCGGGAAAAAAATATTTGGGATTATCCTCCGATCGCATTGCGAGAACTTTTGATGAACGCGGTGATGCATCGAGATTATGCATCCAACGCGCCGATTCGCTTCTATTGGTTTGCCGACCGCGTCGAAATTCAAAGCCCGGGTGGACTGTACGGGGCCTGCATGATAGAAAACTTTCCGCGCCAGAATGACTACCGAAACCCGATAATTGCCGAAGCCATGAAGACGCTCGGTTATGTGAACAAATATGGCCGCGGCGTACTTCGCGCTCAGACGGCCTTGGCCAATAACGGTAGTTTACCTGCCGAATTCGAGTTCGACCACGGGTACGTTTTGGCGACCATCCGGAGCCGGAAATGAAGATCGTCGCTTTTTTCAATAATAAAGGCGGGGTCGGAAAAACTTCGCTGGTTTACCATTTGGCCTGGATGTACGCCGACAACGGCATCAAGGTCGTCGCGGCCGATTTGGATCCGCAGGCCAACCTTACGAGCATGTTTCTGAATGAAGATCGGCTCGAGGAACTCTGGCCCGACGATGACCACCATCCCGACACAATCTACGGGACGATCCGGCCGATCCTGCGCGGAGTCGGCGATATAACAAGGCCGCACATTGAAAGAATCGATGACAATTTGGGCTTATTGGTGGGCGACTTGGGACTTTCGAACTTCGAAGACAAGCTATCGGA